>JAYTUR010000648.1:0-5265 GCA_043744475.1 Saprospiraceae bacterium
AATGGGACAATATATAAAGTCCATTGACGCATTTAAACACATTGTTACGACGAGTGCAGACGACAATCAAATTGTCTCAATGAACGGTCTTTCAGGGCTTGATAATTTACAATACCACACTTACAGCAATACGATTTTAGACAATTTGGTCGCCAAAGACGCTTCGTTTTTAAATAATATGACGAATAAAAGCATCATGTGTGGCGAATACGGTACGAGTACAAATGCCGATGTGCCTTTCGATGTGCAACGTAACTCGATTTGGACGGGCATCACTGCGCAAGTGCCACACATGATGTGGTTGTGGGACAATTACACCGACCCGTCTTGGGGTTTGTTGTTCAAACAACCCGCAGCTTTTTTGAAAGATGAGGACTTCACAAAGCAAGGTGCGGTGTCAAAATGGTCATTTACATTGAGCAATCCGACCACAACAGTCTTAAAATCAGCGGGTTTTAGTACACCGAAAAACAATTTTTACGGTTATGTTTATGATGCTTTGAATCAAAACAGTTTGGGCGGTACGCAAATGACCATTCCCAATATTCCGAAAGGCACTTACCGCATTCAATATTATATGCCCGATTCAGCACGGGCTGTGGTTGTGGACAGCGTGCCGTTGACACCGTTTAGCAATACAATTGTTTTACCCATTTTTTCAAAGGGATTGGGTATAAAAATCCAATTTTTGACTGATAAATTGGTCGGCAATAAAGATATTACAGTTGCAAGCAGTCAAATGTCAAGCTACCCAAACCCTGTTATAGATAATTTGACGCTTGAGTTTGATGCCACAAACGCAGCAACAGCGACCGCGCAAGTGTTTGATGTGTATGGACGGCTTATTCAAACAATACCTTTTGAGGTAAATCCTAAGGACAAAGTGCAGTTAGTGTTGCCCTTTAAATCATTTGGATTAGGGAATGGCATTTATCTCGTACAAATTAAAAATGGGAATCGGGTGTTTAATAGGAAAGTGGTGTATCAAAATTGATTAAGTGAATGGGTTAAATGGCACACGGATACGACGGATTTTTCACTGATTTTTCTATATTTCTAAAAAAATCAGTGAAAAATCCGTCGTATCCGTGTGCCATTGAGTTCATATTCAGAATAGCCTGATAAATTATTGAGAATCAACAAACACTGTGTGTTTTTAACCTTACAATTTGATATTCAAAGCCAAACTAAAACCATTTTCTTCATCAAATTCAGTCTGATTCGCCCGCACTTTATGATTGCGCATATAAGCCATGTCTAAAGCTATTTTACGGTTTATTTTTTGTGAAATACCGAAAGAAGTCCAATTTTGGTCAAAATTGTTTTTTAATTTATGGGGCGGGGCATTAAAAAAAACATCATCGTAAATCTGAAACTTCGTCTTTTCATTCAGTTGATATTGTACTAGACCCCGAAAACGCACTCTGCCGATGAGTGTATAATCGAGCGATTGTAACCAACGTCCTTCATAGACAATACGCTCTTTTATTGTCCATTTTTTTATATTTTGATTCAATTCCAAAGCCACAACGGTTTGCCAAATTTGATTAGGTTTTGCATTGAAGTCCGCTTCTTTCCCCAAAGTCGGATATGAATAGAAAAACGTTATAGGATTCAAAAAAATAGTATAGTGTTTTTGTTTGAAATTGAACCATATACGCGGTTCTTCAAGGGCTGCATGAGTGAAAGGATTCCAAAGTGATTCTCGAAAGTTATTTTGTGAGCGATGCAAGTATTCGAACTGAAAATCCCAATTTTTACTGAGGGGGTGTGTGACAGTTAATTTTGCCCAAAATGTGGTGTGCTGATAATGTTGTGCTTGTGCCAACATCGGTAAGCAAATCAATAGGCTACAGCAAATAAAGGTTTTAAAAACGGGTGCAGAATAAACATACATTTAATGAATGATAAATTTAAGAAACGAAAAAAATTAACGCCAGCAAAGTTCGATATTTTTTTAAATTTTAGTGAATTTTGAATGAAATTAACTTATATTTTCAGTGTTCCCGCCAAACTTACCCTTGTTTCAGGTGTGTTTTTAGTATTTTCAGAAATACTACTCATAAAAAATAGAGATACTTTATCGCCTTCAAAAACACAAGTAATTTTGTCGCCGTGAACGCCTTCAACAAATTTAATATTGATTTGTAAAGTATTAGTATTCACCCATGTAGCTGTTGCTGCCATTTTTGACGGCACTTGTGTTCTGCCTGTTACGGGAAAATAGTTTTTAGGACTATTGTTATTTACTCTCCATTTTTCCCAACCAAAACCAATCTTTTTAATCCCCGTTCCGTCGTTCAATCGAAGCACACCTGCATCTTCAAATAAGCCAAATCCGACTTCTGTGATGCCATAACTGTTTTTCTCTACGGCAAACAGTTTATCGCTGTATTTGGCATGAAGCGGTGAGCTTGTTTTTCCTTTCGGAACAGAAAGCGACAATGCACTGATTTCCTTATTCAACAGTGCTAAATCGCTTGGATTTTCTGTCAAAGCACTTTTGGAAATAGCGGGTAAAATCGTTTCATAAGCCACGTTCATCGTTTTTTGCAAATTAAAACTTTCACACGTCATCACGAGAACCGCATCTTGTTCGGGCATGACCATGCAGAATTGTCCATACGCACCGTCACCTCTATAGAAACCAGGTTTGCAACGCCAAAACTGATAGCCATAACCTTGCGACCAATCGTTGTCACCTGTTTGCGAGGTGGTTTGTTTACTTGTCGCTTCATTAATCCATACTTCAGATAATAGTTGTTTGCCGTTCCACTTACCTTTTTGCAAGTAAAACTGCCCAAATTTGGCAATATCTTCTGTTTTTACCCTCAAACCATAACCCGCCGTGTTCAAACCTTGCGGTGAAGTTTCCCAATCATAACCTGTTATACCCAAAGGTTGGAATAGGCGCGGGGCTAAATAATCTTCTAATTTTTGACCTGTCACTTTGTGCACAATTGCACCTAACATATAAGTTGCACCTGTATTATAAAGGAAATGCGTACTCGGCTCGTGTTTAACTTCTTGCGCCAAGAAGGTTTTTGTCCACGCCTCTTTCGATTCACGCATCGGCGGCAAAGTGTCTGCATCATGCCCCGTATTCATCGTGAGCAAGTGTTTTATCTTCATTGCCTTCAAATTATCGGGCGGATACTGAGGGGTCTCCTTTTTAAAAAAAGAGATGACTGAATCATTCACCGTTATCTTTCCTTCTTGAACTAAAAAGCCAATTGCGGTACTCGTAAAACTTTTTGACAATGAATACAAAGTGTGTTTAAACGCCGCATCAAACGGTTTCCACCAACCTTCTGCCACGACATGACCATGCCGCAACAACATAAAGCTGTGCCATTCCAAACCCGATTCCTTCGTCGCTTTCAAGAAATCAAGTATGCCTTTTGAGGCAATGCCTTGCGATTCAGGGCTTTTTCGAGAAAGGATATCACCCGATAAAAAGCTGAAATTTGAACCAAAAAGGTCAAAATAAGGCAATAAACCTAAGCCAATGGTACTGATGCCAGCGGTTTTGATGAAATCACGTCTGTTGCTTTTCATTATATTCTATTGAAATTGTTTACAAATAAAGAAATATTGAGGAGGTGTCTTAACCAAAAATATTTTTATTCAAATAATCATTTTTGAATTTGCCTTGTGGGTCGTACTCTTTCACCAAATTCAAAAAATCGGGCAATCTTTCATAACGGCTGTGTAAAAGGGTAGGGGCAATGGTGAACAGTTTTCCCCAATGTGGACGATAATTAAATGATGCTAATTCGGCTTCAATCATCGGCAACAACTGCATAACTTCTGGGATATGTTGTTTCCAAGTAAAATGAATGGCAATACAGTCCTGTTTGTAACAAGGGCTCATCCAAAGGTTGTCGGCAGCAATAGCGCGGATTTCTGTTATCATCAACTGAGGGGTGATTTGGTCGCGCTTTTTTTCCAATGCTAAAATGGCATCAACGGCATTTTGACGAGGTACAAAAAACTCGGATTGCAATTCCTCGCCGCTACTCGGCGTAAAACCCATTTTAAAATGCGGCAACCGTTCGTACCACGAACCTGCAACACCCATTTGGTCTGTGCAGTTTTCAGAAGATAAAGCGGTTATTGGGTGTAGATTTTTCGTAGCGGCTTTTGCACCGAAAAATTCTGTGCCCATGTCTTTTGTATCGGCTTCCATTTTGCGTTTGACCCAAACTTGACTGATGGTCTGGTTTTGCCAATCTGTAAACAGGCTGACGCTGTAACCACTCGACATAATTTCTTCAAAATGTTCTTTCATTTGTTGCAATGGCAAGTCTTGAAACAGGTCTTGGCGCACCTGGAAAGACTTTTGAACATCTAAAGTCACCTTTGTAATGATGCCCAAAGCACCCAAACCGACGACCGCACCATTGAATTTATCACCATCTTTTTCACGACTTAAAGTAATGACATCACCTGTACCAGTGACCATTTCGATGGCAGAAGCTGCCGATGCCAAATTACCATTTTTCATACCCGAACCATGCGTAGCCGTTGCACACGCTCCTGCAACAGATATATGCGGCAACGAAGCCAAATTGTGCAAAGCATACCCCTTTTTATCCAATTCAGGGCTAAATTGACCATATTTTGAGCCACCTTCGACCGTTACTGTCATTGCTTTTTCATCCAATGACACGAGTTTATTGAGGTTTAGCGTAGAAATTTGGTCTAAAGGACTGTCTGCAATATCATTAAAACAATGGCATGAACCTAAGGCTTTTTGCTGATTCAATTTTTTTACCAATGCCTGAACTTCTTCAACCGTATGGGGTTGATGCAGGTTTTGAGCTTTATAAGTGTAGTTGCCCGCCCAGTTTTTGCGGATGGCTTTTGCTTCTTGTTTGCAGGAAACCATAGTTGGTAGGAAACTTCCTGCAATCAATGCAGTCGAGGTTTTTAGGAATGTTTTTCGTTTCATTGTTTTACGTTTTGCTTTGAAAAATTATTAAAACAATACCCCCTCAGTAATTCGTTACTTCGTGAGAAACTACAATCGTTTTATCTTCGCTTTTCTATAAAAAACTTCTGCGCCTTCTGATTGCAAGACAATGTGCCCGTCTTTAGTATTGCCCAACATAGCTTCAACCACTATTATACCATTCATTTTATGCGTGATATGTCCATTTTGGACAATGACTTCAACGGTATTCCATTGACCATTAGGCTTTTCGGCATCGCGTTCTTTTTTGATATTGAACCCATTTTTAGGTTCTGTCAATACGCCTTTAT
>JAYTUR010000649.1:0-5253 GCA_043744475.1 Saprospiraceae bacterium
CTACGACATCATCTTTACTGCACCGCGTTTCCGTAGAAATGGGTCTTTAGAAACAGCTGGAAAAGTCACTGTCATTCACAATGGCATTGTTGTTCAAAATGCAACGGTTATTCAAGGGTCAACGGAGTACATTGGCGCACCTAAAAATGTGATGCATAGTAAAGGGGCAATCAAATTGCAAAATCATGGTAATGAGGTTAGCTATCGCAATATCTGGATTCGGGAGTTGTAATCCCCCATCAGTATTTGCTTATAAAAAAAGCCGTTTCAACACATTTGAAGCGGCTTTTTTAGTTACATGTCGTAAAATTGTAAAAGCTAACCCTTTTGTTTTACTTTTGAACTCTTCATTTTATTCATCAAAATTCATCAAAAATTTATGATAAAACTCTACTCAATTGCATTATCGTTATTCTGTTTGAGCAGCCTCTTTTCTCAAAAAACGGTAAATAAACCAACTACAACCACCCCCTCAGTATCAACAGACCTAAACACCTATTTTGCTCCTATGAGATGGCGCAATATCGGTCCTTTTCGTGGCGGTCGGGCGGTAACAATCAGCGGTGTCATAAACAATCCACTGGTTTATTATGCCGGAATGACAGGTGGTGGACTTTGGAAAACGGAAGATGCAGGTTTGACTTGGCAAAACACATCCGATGGCTTTTTCAAAACAGGTTCTGTCGGTGCGGTGGCCGTCGCTGAATCTGATGTCAATGTCATTTATGTCGGCATGGGCGAACACCCACCGCGCGGCGTGATGAGTTCTTATGGCGATGGTGTTTATAAATCAACAGACGCAGGTAAAACGTGGAAAAAAATGGGTTTGGATGCCACCCGACACATTGCAGGTATCTCTATTGACCCTAAAAATCCAGATATTGTTTAGGTGGCAGCGCAAGGCGCGATTCACGGCGCAACCGAAGACCGAGGCATTTATAAATCAACCGACGGTGGCACGACTTGGAAAAAGGTGTTCTATGTAGACGAAAACACAGGTTGCGTTGATTTGAGCATGGACATGTCCAATCCGCGCATTCTCTATGCGGCAATGTGGGACTATCGGCGCACGCCATGGGAAGTCCGTAGCGGTGGCAAAGGGTGCGGTTTGTGGAAGTCAACAGATGCCGGGGAAACATGGACACGCCTTGAAAAAGGCTTGCCAACCGAACTTGGAAAAATGGGTATTTCCGTTTCAAGAGCAAATCCTGAACGCATTTATGCCGTCATTGAGTCCGATTCAAAGGCAGAAAAAGGGGGCGTTTTTGTTTCTAATGATGCAGGCAAATCATGGACGCGAAGCAGCAAAGACCATAGTTTAGTACAAAGGGCTTGGTATTACACCGAAATTTTTGCCGACCCACAAAATGAAAACACGGTTTATGTATTGAATACATCAATCTTAAAATCCATTGACGGCGGCAAAACATGGTCGCGTTTAAGCGGTACACACGGCGACCATCATGGTTTTTGGATAAATCCTGCGAACAGTAAAAACATTGCCAATGCCAACGATGGCGGCGGTACGGTCACTTTCAACAGCGGTGCAACATGGTCGTTGCAAAGCAATCAACCGACTGCTCAATTCTATCGCATCAATGCCGACAACCGTTTCCCTTACCGGGTTTATGGCGGACAACAAGACAATTCTTCGGTTATGATTATGAGTAGAAACCCATCTGGTGGCGGCATTTCGGATAAAGACTGGACAACTTCGGCGGGTGGAGAGAGTGCTTTTGCCGCTTTTGACCCCAATAATCCACGCTACGTCATGGGCGGCAGCTATCAAGGCACGGTTGAAATTTTAGATACAGAAACCGACGAGGGGAAGCCTGTTATGGTCGCACCCGTTCAGTATTTGGCGAAACAGCCAAAGGATATGACCTACCGTTTCAACTGGAATGCACCGATGATTTACTCTCAACACGAAGCCAACGCTTATTTTCATGCAGGCAATAAAGTGTTTAAAACGACCGATATGGGTAAATCATGGCAAGTCATTTCGCCCGATTTGACGCGACATGACACGGCTAAAATGGGTTTTAGCGGCGTTCCCTACACCAACGAAGGCGCGGGTGGTGAGAATTATGGAACAATCGCTTATCTCATCGAGTCACCTCTCGAAAGTGGTCAAATGTGGACAGGTAGTGACGATGGTTTGGTGCATTTGACTCGTGACGGTGGCAAAACATGGTCAAATGTGACACCTTCGGGCTTAGATGAGTGCCTCGTCAACTGCATCGAAGTCTCACCGCACGACAAAGGAACGGCTTTCATTGCGACGACACGGTATAAATTCAACGACTTTACCCCCTCAGTATTTAAGACCACAGACTACGGAAAAACATGGACAAAACTCAATAATGGTCTCCCAAACGGAGCATTTGCCCGCGTTGTGCGTCAAGATACAGAGCGTAAAGACTTGTTGTTTTGTGGAACAGAATTGGGTTTATACATCTCCTTCAATGGTGGCGAGATGTGGCAAACTTTTCAACGAAATTTGCCCATTTGTCCTGTTTTAGACTTGAAAATTCACAAAGGCGACTTGATTGCAGCAACTTCTGGACGGGCTTTTTGGATTCTCGACGACTTAGGTTTGGTGCGCCAATATGCCAAAACCGACGATTTTACTTTTTTCAAACCCGAAGATGCTTACCGTACTTCATCAAGTAGCCCTTTGGACAAAAATGGTGACGATGACAACACGATTCGTATGGGCCGTGGAGGTTTTGCAGGTACAAATCCAGCAAGCGGCGTTGTTTTGTATTATCAAATACCCGCCAAAAAGGACTCGAATACGGTGTTAAGCCTTGATATTTTGACTGAAAAAGGGCAAATTGTTCGCAGCTATTCGAGTAAATCCGACCCGAAAATCGTCACTTTTATAGGCGGTCCATCAGCAGAATCTACACTTTCGATGAAATCGGGTTTAAATCGTTTTGTTTGGGATATGCGTTATGAATCATTGCCCGCAGTGCCAAACGTGGTTATTGAAGGCAGTTATGACGGACGCAAGGTGGTGCCAGGCAACTATCAAGCCCGTCTGAAAATGGGCGATGTCGAAAAAACGGTCACATTTACCATTTTGGCTGACCCGCGCCTCAACTACCCTGCTGCTGACTACGCTGCACAGGAACAAACGCTTGGTGAGATTGAAAAAAGCATCAAAGACATCCACAACAATGTCAATCAAATCCGTCAAACGCGCAAACAGATGAACGACTTGATGGATATTTTAAAAGACAAACCCGACATGAAATCGGTGAATGAGCAAGGTAAAAAGATTGTTGAAGAGATAAATACTTGGGAAAATGAGTTGATTCAACCCAAATCGCAGTCCAACGACGATATTATCAATTTTGAAAACAAATTGAATGCCGACTATTTTTTTATAAAAGGAGAACTCAATGTCAATACGCCTTATGTCACCGAAGCGCAAAAGCAACGCCTTTCTGAACTCAATGCAGTTTGGCAAAAACGGCAAGTTGAACAAGGGGCTATCCAAAAAAGCATTGATGATTTCAATAATTCATGCCGTCAAATGAATATTGGTAGAATTGTAATGCCTGTTTCGGCGAGTGAGAAATAGTACCCCTCAGTATTTTAGCAAAAAATCATTGAATTGATTTAACACGTAGCAGTCCATTACACATAATCTAATTAATTGATTATCAAACAATTAAACTATGTATAATAGGCTGCTATTTGTTAATTAACAGATAAATTTTGTTTGTATGGTTATAGATAATGCGCCAACTGGCTTTTAGTTGCATAGTGTGTACTGATGAATTCTTTTAAACTTTTTCTTTCGATAAATTTCAAGTACAGAATCATCACTTAAATCTCTAATTTCAAAACGAAAAATTGAAAACTGATTGATTATTGTCGGTTTATCGTATCCAAAAAGGTAAATAATATTATTGTTTCTACCATAAAACCCACCAACTCCTTCACCTTCAACTAATACTTTATCTTTAGAAATACGACAAACGTTGTTTGAAATAGAGATAAAAACCTTCTCTCCTCCTCCTGAAAAATCTGAACAGATAAAACAATATAATGATTCATATTCATTTATTTTTAAGGAATCAAGGATGATATAGTCGTCTTTTTGGATGCTATTATTTGTTATTTTAGCTGTTTTTTGCTCTTTTAGAGAACATGAAAAAGTAAAATACAATAACGACAATGAACAAATAACAAACAGTTTATTCATAATTTTAAGGTTTTATTGAAGGATAGTTATTAAACACATCTTCAAAATAATACTTTTCCCATAAATTCCGATTGGTTTCCCATTCTTTATTTTCAGATGCAGTAAAGTTTTCTAAAACCGATAGGTCATCAATAGATGATAGGTCACTCAAAATTTTACAATCCCTAATTTTAACCATATTTTCATTCCAATTAACAAAAATGCTATTCATATCTTCACTAAAAGCAAGAGCAATGTAGTCAGATGTTGTTTCATCTTTAATTGGCTTAAATTTACTCCCTAATACATATATTCTTTTACGGTCGTTATATCCATTTGTAGCGTAATGTATTGCCAAATAAATACATTTCGTTTTGTCAAAAGATAACGACTTAACCACTTTCCAATGAGGTTTAATTAAACAACTTGGAAGGAAAATTACTACTAATAAAATAAATCTAAAATTTACCATTTTTCTAATTTTGATAACCGTTGGCGTATGGTGTTCATTATATTAATCACCAACACCTAAACGAACGATAGTGTAGTTACTTTTAGTTACTTAATCCTAAACCATTCTTCACCCCAATGATTTCCGCCGCTATACTCACTGCAATTTCCTCTGGCGTTTGGCTGTTAATTTTTAAACCGATGGGCGTATAGATACCCCTCAGTATGTCGCTTGAAAAACCCTCACTTTCAAGGTCATTCAACAGCGTTGCCATTTTAGCTTCGCTGCCTAAAACACCCAAATAGCGAATTTTTTTATCTAAAAGTTGCCGAATGACAAGCGCATCTGTCCGATAACCGACGGTCATAACCACCACATAAACATTGTTTCTCGAAGGGATATGCGTACCAATGTCATTATAATCCACAAAATGCTTTTCATGGACATACTTGTTTTTCTCCAAAGTATTTAAGTCCATACGGTCGTCAAAAAGATGAATGTGAAAGTCCATCTTTGACATTAATGCTGACAATGCCAAAGCACAATGTCCGCCGCCGATAATGTACAATTCATTTTTAAAACCTAAGTTTTCTGTAAAAACAAAATG
>JAYTUR010000650.1:0-1364 GCA_043744475.1 Saprospiraceae bacterium
GAAAAGCGATAAACGGCAATGGCATAAAAGCCAGGATAGGCAGCAATCACTTCCTCAATGCTACTCGCGGCAGGGTCAAATGCTAGAATAGCTTCGGCATCTTTTCGCAATTCTTTGTAAATCAAAGGAATACGAGAAAAATATTCTCTTACGATATTGTCAATAGGCTGTAACTCGTCTTCAAGTGGCGTGAGTAATTCCCAAAGTTGCAATTCGAGTTGACGAATTTCTAATTCACCCACCGCTTCGGCACATCTGACAGGAAAAAGAATGTCTATGATCCTATCTATCCATTCATGCGCCTTTTTTTTATTGGGCAAGGGGCGCAGTTGTTCGCGATAATGCTCATGTATTTTTTTGACTAAACTTTGCGCTTCTGTCATATCACGATTGTGACGAGACTTTGTCATTAGTTCCATTTGAGTATTGTTAGTATTCATTATTTTAAAGAATTTGACTAAAATGAAACGAATTTCAAGCCAAAAAGATGAGTGAGTCTGATATAAAAGTTAAAAAATTACATAAAAAGTCATTCTAAGACCATCAAATCTTTTTTGAAGCCATGTATTGAGCCGCAGCGTCCAATTCTTCATAAAAATCCTCGTTATAAGCCCTTATCAAAGCATCTTTTAAAAATTTATAAACAGGTATTTGATGCTCTGCTCCAAGCTGACAGGCATCGGAACAAATTTCCCATCGGTCATAATTGAGGGCTTCAAAACCTGTTTGTTTTGACATGCGGATGGGATAGAGGTGGCAAGAGATAGGTTTTTGGAAGTCCGTAGCCCCTGCTTTCCAAGCTTTTTCAATGCCACATTGCGCGACACCGTTCCTTTCGACGACCAAATAGGCACAACGACCGTCAGGTAACAGTTGTGTACCGTTCTGTTCCATGCCTTTAAAAAATTTATACCCCCCCTCAGTATCTATCATGTTTTGACCCTCTTCTGTTAAAAAAGGGCGCACATCGTCATAGATATTGTCCAAAACATCCAATTCATCATCTGCCAGAGGTGCACCGAAGTCCCCTTCCCAACAGCAAGCGCCTTTGCATTTTGAGAGGTTACATATAAATTGTTCTTCGACAAGTTCGTCGCTAACAAGTACTTCTTGAACGATAATCATTATTAATTTTTTGCCGCAAAAATAAGAAAAACGGTCAGTACATGCAGTACTGACCGTTTTTAAATTAATTAGAATCATCTATCTAAGTATTAAGCATTAATATGACCAGAGGTCATGCTCATAATTGAAAATTTCTGCTTTGATTTTTTCACCTTCGAGCAACAGGTCAATGCCTTGCAAATAGTCCTGTAAACGACGATTGTGAACATTTGACTCTTTCCAAACATAGCTTGAAAAAC
>JAYTUR010000651.1:0-5232 GCA_043744475.1 Saprospiraceae bacterium
CACAGTTTTTTGTCCACTTTCAATTTTTAATTTCGCATTATTGAAACGGTTAAATAAATACTCACCCGAAGCGGCAACACGTAATTTTTTCTCTGCAAAACTATAAGATACTGAGGGGTCAACTGTGACGCTCGATATATAAGGTTTAAACCGTTCGCCATATCTTTTTGAAAAAGACACTAATGAAGCAATATTCCAACCTTGAACAGGATTGAAATTGACAACCGATAATGGCGAACCAATTTTCAAACTCCACCGTTCCCATGAGTTATTAAAAGTATAACCCGTCAAAAGATTTATCACACGAAATTTATTATTCTTATTATTGACCGAATCAAGATAGTTTTTTGATTGATGCACTTGCTGAATCGAGTCTTTTTTAGTGTAATCCAATCTTTCTTCAAGCGTCAAAGGAATTGGGCGAAGTGTATCCCAATGCGCCAAATCGTTGTCATTCTCTTTTTTCGAGGCTTTGAATATTTCATTGCCGAAAAAACGCGGCGGATACTGAGGGGTCAGATTATAGTTAGAAAAAACACCATTGAAACTGCCACCAATCTTAAAACCAAAAATACCTATTTTAAATTCAATCGATTGAGACAATAAACGCCAAACTTTGCCGACAGGCACATGTGTTTGTCTCAAATAAAGTGTATCGAGAATCGGTTGTTGAATACTTTTACCCGTTACGTACAAATCTGTTTGATAGATATTCCATTGATTGTCAACAATATATATCGTACCGCCAAAAGTTGGGTCTTCTTTCCGAATAGGTAGAACAGAAATTTTATAAATCGTATTCCCTGACTCGTCTTTAAACTGACCTTCCAAACGATAGCGATAATATTGGAGCGCATTGTCAGCAATCGGCGATAAGATTTGTCTTTGAATTTCAATGTGTTGGTCATAAAAACTAAAATCAAAAAGGGTCGCTCGATTAAATCCAAAGCCATTTGAGTTACCACTGACTTTTGAGGAAATGAGTTCCTCCTTCTTTTTATCGCCATCAACATAGAGTTTTGAAATCGTTTCGGACAAGTAAACTATGCCTTGACGTGTGTTGGTATCCAAACTGCCACCCATATCGCCAATGTCTTTTCCGAAAATTTTAGTCGGTGCATCCAGCACTTTTTGCAAGCCTTTGATGTACACATCGCAAGAATAGGCTTTCACTTGATCCCGATATGTTTTGCGCATCGCAATCGCTTGACGAATAATAGGGTAGGCGGGGTCTTCAGCATTGGCTTTTACGACCACTTCTTGCAGCTCAAAGTCATTGGGTTTCAATGCTGTATTGAGCGTCGTCTTCCCTTTTAGTTTGACATCTATAATCTTCTTTTCATAGCCAATATATTGAAAGACAATGCGGTACGCACCGTCCGACAAGTCGAGAGAATAATACCCCTCAGTATTTGCCGTTGTACCACGGGTTGTGCCTTCGATATAAATATTGGCAAAAGGCAAAGCCTCGCCCTTGTTATCAGTGATGCGGCCATTGAGTTGCGCTTGTAGAAATGATGGGAAAGAAAGTATCGTAAAAGCAAGTATAAAAAATGGCTTCATGTGCAAAGGTTGTTTTAAGCTCTTGAATTCAAAGCATAAACATAAGGCATGAAGGCGCATTTGGTTTACTTTTTTATATATTTTAGGGTAAATTTAACGACTAAATGAGCTTTCAAACCGAAAACATGCCATCTGATACCTTGTAAAAAAGTCAGCAAATTATTGTCGGAATTGAGCATCTAAAACTCCTTTTGTCCCCAAGGTTTTGTTTCTAAAGTCACGCTGTCTGCTTCATCGGTATCAAGTTAAGCAAATCTGTTATACTTAACCGTTTTTCTTGCTTTATACCTCGTATTTTGACTACCATCGCATTTTTTTGATGCTAAAATCCGATTTTTCGATGAACTTTTTTGTACAAATTTTTTTCTTAACGCTCCTAATTATCAACTATCCATTATCAACTATCCACTATTTCAAATGCCGCACATCATTTTCTAATTCAAAAATAAATTCATCACCAATATAGTGGACTTTGTAAAGGCAGGTATTTTGATGTTTAAATTGGTTCATTTTACTGAGGGGGTGCTCGTTGAGAATCGTGAGCAAACACATGAGCGTTCGACCATGTGTGCAAAGCAAAATGTTTTTACCTTGATAGCCGTTGCTTTTTAAGACATTCAAGACTTGACTGACTCGTTGATGCAACTCGGCTGCGGACTCACCTTGTTCAATTCTGGAATCATAAATACCTGATTCCCAATCATTCATGAGTTTTTTGTAGTTCTGATGAGAGTAGGTATCGCCTTCTTTTCCTTCATGTATGCCCCACGAAATCTCATTGAGTTCAGACATTTTTATCCATTCACGATGTGTGCCACGTTTCAAAAAAGGATGAACGGTTTGGTGTGTCCGTTGCAAATTGGAAGTGATGATGTAGTCAAAAGACACGTTTTTGTAGTATTGGAAGAACAAACGTGCTTGACTATGTCCTATTTTATTGAGTTCAGAATCCACGCCACTGCCTTGCACAATGCCTTTGCGGTTAAATTCTGTTTCGCCATGTCGAATAATATACAGTGTCATTGGGTTATTTGTGATGCTAGATTAACGATGTTAGAATAAATTGATATTACTCATTGTTTCTTGCTGCGCCCGAAATGCGTGCTTCAAAGTTTCTTTTTAAAGGCGTACGCGTAAGAAATCTATTGGGTTGAGCTTATTTTTGATTGAAAAATTTCCAACTTTTCAATCAAAAATAAGCTCAACCCTTAAAAAACCATTCAAAAGGCGATTTTTGAGCGCAGCGAAAAAGAGCCAGTAATATCTCCGAACTCACGTTATTTTAACATAAAAAAATTAGACAAGTTTGGAAATATATCCATAGTTGAATCAAACCGAAAATACGCTTCATTGTTTTGAGTTGAATGTAAAATATATCCTTTTTCTAACTTGTAATTTGTCAAAACGAGGGTATCGGAAGGCAGATAAACAATGAGTTTGTTTTGAATTTTGGGCGCAGACAAAATATCACGGTCGCCGTCATAAAATTTACCTCCCCTCAGTATAATGAGGTTTTGAAGGTACTGTTGAAAGTCATTTTGCAAAAGACGATTCGGACTGTTCTGTGATGTCCAAATGCCGTTTCGTTGCACAAAAGAAAAAGAGTCCAATGGCGACAAAAAAGTTAAAGCACGTATGCTGTCTTTGAACACATTTAAGATTGTTTTGTTTCTATAATCGTCAAAATTTCTATTAAAAACAGACAGTAAATCGCCTTTTATGCCTTGTAAAGCGTTTTTATTGGGCAGCTTTATGTACGTCACAGAATTATTGGACAATGAATCGAGTTGCGTATAAAAGACTGAAAATGAATGATTTGTGTTGTTTGTTTGCGTAATCGTTATATCTGTATGCGGCTTTGTGTTCAATGTTTCAAACTCTTGTTCATTGAGCACATTGAGATTAACAGCATCCATTTTTTCAAAAATAGATAAAAACGGCTGTATGGAATCAATGGGCAAACGCAAAGTGATATTGTTTTTAACGACCAACCACGCCGTATCGCCCAATGTAAAAGTCATTTCGTCGTCTTCACCATGCCGAATTGTAAAGGCAGAAATTGTTGCGGAGGGTAGCGCAACCACTGTTTTACTGAGGGGTGTCTTTTTCCAAGCCAGACCTCGTTCGGTGGCATAACGTACACCGAAAAGCACAAGAGCCAACATCCAAGTCCAACGAATGAAGCGGTTTTTGATGAAAATGCGATAAAAAGCGCGCAATAGTTTACTCATTTTTCTGTTTCTATAAATTTTGAGACGCTTAATATCATACCCAACGAAATGCAACTAAACAATAGGGATGTGCCACCCATTGAGACCATAGGCATGGGCAGACCCGTGACAGGGACGAGATGGACGCTGACTGCCATGTTCGCAAGGGCTTGTATCGTCAAAATGAGACACAGCCCCATGGCAAGCATGGCGGGAAAGGTTTTAGGCGATTTGGTGACCAATCGGACGACCCTTAGAAACAACAGAACGTACAAACCTAGAATCAAAAAACCACCGATTAAGCCGTATTCTTCAATTATAACAGCATAAACGTAATCGGTATATGCCATCGGTAAAAAGTTTTTTTGTATAGAATTGCCTGGACCGTTGCCAAAGAAACCACCTTTGGCGATTGCCATTTTTGCGAGTTGTGTTTGGGCTTGACCGTCTGAATTTTCAATAAAATCACGCGTCCGATTGACCCATGTTTCGGTTCTAATAGTGCCTGGTTTTACTTTATCAATGACAATCAAACCTGCGAATGAGACAAAACCGCAAAATATCAAGAGCAGAATATATTGCATCGCTACGCGTCCGATGAACATCATCAGCATACAAGTGACAAAAATAACCAATGCAGTTGAAAGGTCTGAAGGCGCAATGAGTAAGCAAACGATGATGATGGGTGCAATAATCGGTACAAAAGCACTTTGGAAATCCGAAATATGGTCTTGTTTCGCTGTTATGGAACGCGCAATATAGGTGATAAGGGCAATTTTTGCCAAGTCAGAAGTTTGAAACGATAAACCTATGCCAGGCACGACAAGCCAACGGGTTGCCCCATTTATTTCAGGACCTAGTACCAACGTCAGCATCAACAGCGGCACGATGACGGCAAGCATATATGGTGCCCACATACTGTACCTTTTGTAGTGCAACATATAAGCTGCGTAAGTCAGAATCAAGCCGATACCAAGTAAAGTGACTTGTTTTATGAGGTAAAACTCTGTGTTGCCGCCCCGTTTTTGGAACGCCACCATGCTCGAGGAACTGTAAACGGCAAGTATGGAAAACAAAGCCAAGACTGCGACGATTGCCCAAATAACGCGGTCACCTTTTAGTTCTGCGGCTGCTCGATTGACGATTGACATGACTTTAAAATTTTGGCATTTAAAATATAGGTTTCACGAAGTTCCAAAAGTAGATAATTTGAGCGAGATGGGGTGTAATCACGACTAAACTTTTTGTTTTTGGCACGTTTGCAGATATAATTTAGAGATTCATCTATTTAAAAGACTGAAATACCTTTATTTTTTGCAAAATTGTGTCGTGAATACCGCTTTTTACTGAGGGGTATCGAAATAGCATTGAGAACAGAAAAATAACTCATTATGTACGTCCTACGCGAAAGTTTCAAACAAGCCTTTCAACAATTGATGACCAATAAAATGCGGTCATT
>JAYTUR010000652.1:0-1360 GCA_043744475.1 Saprospiraceae bacterium
GGGTGATAAAAAGAGAGGAGTAAAAGTCCAAAAACAATCTGCATCAAAGCTGTTGATAGGTCAATGTGCATTTTGGGTAAGCCTTTTTGAAGCGTCAAAGTATCAAAAAAACGATTGGCGACTTCCGGCAAATGCTCATTTCGAACCGCTTCTGTTTGAAGATTGGGCAGACGTTTTGCGAAATCGAAAGACACACGTGTGAACAAACGCCTTTGCAACGTTTCACTAACCGTCATTTGCATCACGACGAGCAAGCCTGCAAATAAAGTACCCAACGTCACTGCCGCAATGAGTAACCACCACGATGACGAAACGGCACCCCCTTGAAGGATATTAAGAATGGCTTGTATGCCGAGCGGTAAAGAAAGGTTGATCAGACCTGCAAAAATCGCATACACATAAATATAGCCAATCTCTTTTCGGTCAGTATGCAAAATTCGGAAAAAGCGTTGAAGTGTAGATAAAGTCGGTTGTGAAGTCAAGTTTATAAAAATTTATATGGTTTTATAGTAAAATTCGCAAGTACGGACACTTAAAAGATCTTTATTGTTCTTGCAAAATGTCAAAAAGCTGTCAAAAGAAAAGCACAAATAAAGGTAAAAAAAAACCTATCCCAAAATTCGGGATAGGTTCATACTTCATTCATCTAAAATCAAATTACATTTTAACTAAACTTCTTAGAGCGTAATTGGGAAATATTGGGTTTCATCACCCGCAAGAACCTCAACGACATAGCCGCCAGAAGGCAATTTTGACAAGTCGTAACGTTTGTGCAAATTCAAAATGACATAGTTGATGTCGTCATACACTTTGCGACCTTCGTTGTCATAGATATTAACTTTAATGTTGGCATAGTTACCTAACAAAACGTTAACATCAATTTTAGCACCTTTTTGATTGATGCTTGGCATAAATTTCTCTTTACGCTCGCTTTCAAACAAAACGACATTATTAGCTGTCAACTCAAAAGGTTGAATGGTTTTGGTCGCTTTTTTAGTGATAATGACGCGGTAGCTACCTGCTCCGAGGTTGATAAGGTTGTACTTTTTAGAGTAATTAGGTCTTGCAATTACTTTGTCAGTGACCAACAATCCTTCTTCTCCTTCGAGAGAAACCGTTACACCCTCCTCGGTAACGTTTGTAAAGCTAACGACAATAGCTTTGGTATTTAGAATGGCAGAAATTTTTACGTTAGTGCCACCACCAAGGTCGTAGCTGAATGAGCCGTTATCGGCTTTAATGGTGTTTGTGAATAGCGAAACCGCTAAAATCAGAATAAAAAACAATCGGGTTTTCATCTTTAAAAAATTTAAAATTGTTAAACAATCGAGTGAATTATTTTAGTTTTAAAACTAACTAC
>JAYTUR010000653.1:0-1359 GCA_043744475.1 Saprospiraceae bacterium
TGTAATGCCTATTTTCATAATTGAGTTAAAAAGTAAATGAAATGAGTTAGATTGAAGTGTTTTTATAAAATACAGATAATCAACCTTTTAGAATTGAATACCTTATAAAACAAGTGCAATAATAAATATTCTTTCCATAAAAAAGTAGTTATGTAAATATTATTTATTGATTTATGGAAATAATTTTCAGACTTGCGGAATTTAGAAGATTTCGTAAGTCTATTGCAATCAAACGCCCCCCTCAGTATTTTCAAATAAAAAAGGTGTCAAATTGACACAAGGCAATTAAAAACGCAAATTTTAATTAGCTTTGCTTTATCAACTAAATTACTTATTTTAAAAACTAAACTCAATTATGAAAACTCGCTTATTACTCAGTTTCGTGCTAGGTCTCCATACCTTTATTATTGCTCAAAACAAAGTCGTCATCAATGCCGATTTGGGTAAAGACATTATCAGTCGTCACATTTATGGTCATTTTGCAGAACATCTCGGTCGTTGCATTTATGATGGTTTTTATGTGGGTGAAAAAAACACTAAAATCCCGAACAAAGACGGGGTTAGAACAGACATTATTGATGCTTTAAAAACACTCAAAGTGCCAAACTTGCGTTGGCCCGGCGGCTGTTTTGCAGATACCTATCATTGGAAAGACGGCATTGGACCCAAAGAAAAACGCCCTTCGATGCTCAACGTTTGGTGGGGAGGGGTGACTGAAGACAATAGTTTTGGCACGCACGACTTCCTTAATATGTGTGAAGCGATTGGTGCAGAACCCTATTTGGCGGGTAATGTCGGCAGTGGCACAGTTCAAGAACTGATAGATTGGACGCGTTATGTGAATTTTGAAAAAGGCAACCCAATGGCAGAGTTGCGCAAGCAAAACGGGCGTGAAAAACCGTGGAATGTCAAGTTTTGGGGTGTTGGGAACGAAGTTTGGGGCTGTGGTGGCAATATGAAGCCTGACTATTACGCCAATGTATATCGTCAATTTTCGACTTTTATGACCAGTTGGAACAATGACAATAAGTTGTTCCGCATTGCTTCGGGTGCGAGTGATGACGATTACAATTGGACAGAAGTTTTGATGCGTGACATTCCACATGGCATGTTGGAAGGCGTGGCGGTACATCACTATTCTGTTATTGACTGGAAAAAGAAAGGGTCTGACAAAGACTTTTCGGAAAAAGAATATTTTACAACGATGCAACGGGCTTTGCTCATGGATGAGTTGATAAAACGACATGCGACAGTGATGGATAAATATGACCCTAAAAAGAAAGTAGCCATGGTGGTTGACGAGTGGGGTGGTTGGTATGAAGTTGAAAAAGGCACAAATGGGGCTTTTCTATATCAGCA
>JAYTUR010000654.1:0-5221 GCA_043744475.1 Saprospiraceae bacterium
TCAAGTAGCCGTCCGTTTTTAGAGAGTTTTGTCAAACATACTGAGGGGTTGGATTTTAGGCATTTACCAACAGAACAAGCGGTTTTTGAAAAAGCAAATTTGCCTTTTATCCCTTCAGAATTGCGGGAAGAGGGCGGCATTTTGGATATGGCAAAAGCCCATAAATTGCCTGAATTGATAACTTTGGGCGACATCAAAGGCGTAATTCACACGCATACTACGTGGTCAGATGGCTTACATTCGACGCGGGAAATGGCAGAGATGGCTCAAAAGTTGGGCTATCAATACATTGGTATTAGTGATCATTCCAAAGCGGCTTTTTATGCGAATGGCTTAAAAGAAGACCGCATTTTGGCACAATGGCAAGAGATTGACCAATTGAACAGTGAGTTTTTTAATTTTAAAATATTAAAAAGTGTTGAAAGCGATATATTGAACGATGGCTCATTGGACTATGCCGACGAAATACTGAGGGGGTTCGATTTTGTCATCGCCAGCGTACATTCTAATCTGAAAATGGCGGAAGAAAAGGCGACGGCGCGGTTGATAAAAGCCATTGAAAATCCTTTTACAACAATACTTGGACACCCAACAGGTCGCCTACTTTTGAGCCGCGATGGCTATCCGATTGACCATAAAAAAGTGATTGATGCGTGTGCGGCGAATCATGTGGCTATTGAAATGAACGCAAACCCTTATCGTTTAGACATGGATTGGTCGTGGATTTCTTACGCTCGTGAGCGTGGGGTGTTGATTTCTATAAATCCCGATGCCCATTCGATGACGGGTATTAATGATATTCGTTACGGTATTATGGCGGCTCGAAAAGGCGGCTTGGATAGGGATGGGTGTCTGAATGCGAGAGATTTGAATGGTTTTTATGATTTTTGTGCCAAAAAAAATAAGTAGTCATAAATCAGCTTATTTTTTTGATTTTTTTTGTGGGAATAGTTCAACGAAGAGAAGTATATTAGATGAACGCTTTTTTTTAAGGTTTTTGATAGAAAAATGTTTACAGTCAGTTATTTAAACATAAAGTATAAAATTATATTTTAAATATTAATGTCACTTAAATCCCTAAATTTGGGTATATACGGAGGTGTGCCACTGTATCTTGTGGTCAATAAATAATACAAAACAAATTTCATTTATCAATAAAAACGAATTTCACAATGAGAAAAAAACTTACAGAATCAAAACTATCCTTGCAAATGATTGAAAAAGAACTTGACGCGACCCAAAAACTAATGCCAAACGTACAATACGAAGTGAGAGGTGGATGCACGCCTTGCGAAGACAATCGTCGTCCACCACGTTATTAAATCTTTGTATGTTAGTTAAAAAGAAAGAGCTTTATTAAATCAAAAGAAAGAGGTTGCCTAAAAATTGAATTTCACAAGATTTTTAAAGAGAGCAACCTTTTTCTTTTTTTATTTATGTATTAAAAACCAAATAAGGAACAGTTTTTGGAAAGACTTTGTGGATTCGTATTTTATCAATAAACGGTCAATCACATGCTTTTACAAAAAACTATCACCTCTTTTCTTCTCTATTTGACACTAACGGTTAGCCTCAATACCGTTCAAGCTGCAGTTTTAGAGCCTACTCTTGCACGTGATTCAATTAGAAATTTAGTTCAATACGCTACAAAGAGAACTTTTAGTGATATGAATGGTGCAATGGTAGCCATAAATTCGGCTATTTCCATCGCATCAGAATCGAATCTTACGAAGTCATTATTCAATATTTACAGAACGCAAGGGTATATTTTTGAACAAAATAGCCACCTTAGAGATGCTTCTTCTGCCTATCGCAATGCTTTGCTCCTTCAAAATGTGGTAGATGATTCAGCAAAAATGGATATTTATGTTGATTGGGCTATTATCAATAAACAATTAGGTAATTTCAAAATTGCACATGAATATTATAACTACGCCCTTACGATTGCGCAACAAAAGGATGATAAACAAATCATGAGTTATGCCTTCAATGGTATCGCCACCTTGTATAGTGCGTCAAGTGAGTTTGAAATGGCGATTGATTACTATCATAAAGCCATAAATATCATTGGGAACGATGAGCACAACGCTGACTTAATGACACCTTTCCGCAATATTGCCATGGTCTATTTGAAAGCCAATAACCCTGTTTTAGCTTTAAAAAATGCGGAAAAATCTTATCATTTAGCATTAATATTGGAGGATTCTGTGAATTTAGCAGCTTGTTTAGAGACCTTAGGGATTATATATGCCAAAACAGGTCAGAATGATTTGGCTTTGCAAAAAAACTTAGAAGCCTTAAAAATTATTGAAAATATTGGAGATAAGCGTATTCAGGTTGATATTTTGATGCAAATAGCAGAAACATATATGCAGTTGAATCAGCTTGATAAGGCGGAGTTTTTTTTTAAAAGGTGTTTACAAAATAAAGAATTTTTCGGATATCTCAATCTCCCCAATTTCTATTATAAAATTGGTAATTTATATAACAAACAAGGAAAAAATACAGAAGCTCGAATCTCCTTTGAACGCAGTTTGGCACTTTCAGAAGCAGGACGATTTAAGGATTTGATTCACAAAAACAATGTGGCTTTAGCTCAAACGTGCCAACAATTGGGCGACTATAAAAATGCTTATCTCTGTCTTGAAACGGCAAGGCTTTATTCGGATAGTTTATTCAACGAAGAAAATGCACGGAATATCACACAATCACAGTTTGTCTTTAACATCGAACAAAGTGAGCAAAAATATATTGATTTACAACTCAAACAAAGTCGTTTGAGGTTTACGGTGGCTGTCCTTTCTTTTTCGATTATCACCTTGTTTCTGATTTATTTCCTTTGGCAAAGAGGTGTTAATAATGCCGCTTTAAGGTATAAAAATGATGAAATTGAGTTAAAAAACCGTCGTTTAGAGGATTCTAATGAGATTCTACGGCAGTTTGCTTATGCTTCATCACATGACTTAAAAGAGCCGTTGCGCAGCATCAGTAGTTTTACACATCTGATTAAACAACGTTATGTATCTTTATTGCCACCTGAGGCTTTAGAATATATGAATTTTGTGACGACAGGCGTAAATCGAATGGAAAGATTGCTTTCTGCTTTGTTAGAATATTCGACAATAATTGTTGAAACGAATGTTAAAACTCAACCTGTCAGCCTTCTATCTGTTTTGGAAGATGTGACAAAAAATCTTCAAACGACAATACAAGAAAGAAATGCCTCTGTCGTTTATCCTGAAACAATGGGTTCAATATGCATCAGTCGTTTACATTTGACTCAATTGTTTCAAAACCTCATTGGCAATGCTTTGAAATTTACGAATAAACCGCCAGAAATCACGATTACTTGCGAAGTAGATAAATCATTTTATTTAATAAATATAAAAGATAATGGCATTGGCATGAATCCCGATTATGGTGATAAGGTTTTTCGGCTTTTTCAACGTTTGAATAAATCATCTCATTTCGAAGGGACAGGAATTGGTTTAACCATTTGTAAGAATATCGTTGAAAAATATGGTGGCAAAATATGGTTTGAGTCACAAGAAGGTGTTGGAACGACGTTTTTTATCACTTTTCCTCTTGATTTAGTACAGTTTTCGACCTCAAATACTGAGGGGGAGGTTTTAGCTGCAAAAGAACTGATGGCATTAGGTATTTAAAAAGTGACGATAGCAGTTTAGGTTTTATACGATTATTGAAGTTCATTATTAGGAGAATAGGCTTAAGCACGTTATCTTTGAGGGATAAACAGTACAAATATTTGACATTTTGTAATGTTGAGTATTTACATAGACACCGACTTTTGAGTAATCATAATGGGTGTCTTTCTCTTTTATAAAACAAATTTGTATTAAAATCATCGCTATTCCTTCAATCCAATAGTCTTTAATGATATGAAACAACACTTTATTCTACTCTTATTTCTTGTTTTCTCTGGACATCAACTCTTTTCTCAAACGTATTCCAACGAGTTTTTAGCGATAGGCGTAGGCGCAAGGGCGCATGGCATGAGTGGTGCGGTCACAGCAACGACGAACGACCTCTATTCCACATATTGGAATCCTGCGGGTTTAACGCAATTAGATGCTCCCTTTCAGGTCGGTGTTATGCACGCCGAATGGTTTGGTGGTGTGGCGAAATACGATTTTTTAGGCTTTGCGAAACCCCTCAGTAGTACGACTAAAAAAAGAGCTATTGGCTTGTCTATTATTCGTTTAGGCATTGACCAAATTCCTTATACTTTAAATTTAGTGGGCGCTGATGGCAGTATCAACTACGATAATGTGTCCCAATTTTCAGCAGCCGATTATGCCGTTCAAATGACGTATGCACAGGAGCTGAATCCTAATTTGTCCATAGGTGGCAACATGAAAACCATTCGCCGCGTCATTGGCACTATGGCTTCTGCATGGGGCGTGGGTGCTGATTTAGGCATTCAATACCACAAAGGCAATTGGCGTTTGGCAGCCGTGGGGCGTGATATTACGACGACCTATAACGCTTGGACAGCGACTTTGACCGACGAAGAAAAACAGACTTTTGCACGCACAGGTAACGTCATTCCTAAGTCTTCAGTTGAAATTACAAAGCCTACTTTGTTCCTTGCGGCGGGTTATATCGCCCCCATCAGCAAAGACATCAATTTGACCGTTGAAGCCGATGCCGGTTTTGCCACTGATGGACAACGTAATGTATTGGTCAGCAGCAAAGCCTTTAACCTCGACCCCCGTTTTGGTTTGGAGTTAGAATATCAAAAAAATGTGTGGTTGCGCGCAGGTTTGGGCAATTTTCAACGTCTCAAAAATGAGCAAGACCCGACTAAAAAAGAACTCAATATGCAGCCGAATATTGGTGTTGGCTTACGCCTCGGTCGTTTGGTTGTTGATTATGCTTTGACAAATATTGGTAATGTGTCCGCCGTTCAATATTCGCACATTTTTTCT
This sequence comes from Saprospiraceae bacterium, assembly GCA_043744475.1. GTDB lineage: Bacteria > Bacteroidota > Bacteroidia > Chitinophagales > Saprospiraceae > JAAFJT01. The sequence goes on from JAYTUR010000654.1 coordinate 4,950, forward strand.
TTGAAATTGGATTTTAAGAAAAAAGGATAATGTTATTGGGGAATTGGTTATTAGTTATTTGAATAACCAATAACCAATTCCCCAATAACCAATAACTTCATTATTTGCCACAAACCGTTTTTTTTATCCATAAAAGTTTGGTTGACGAAACACTTATTCTAACTTTGCGTTTGAAAAAAATGATATAAGAAAATAGTTTGACGGGAGCGGCAAATTAGAAATGCCAACAAAGGGTTGGTAAGCGGTCAAAAAAAGTGGACATCGTTGAATCA
>JAYTUR010000655.1:0-1349 GCA_043744475.1 Saprospiraceae bacterium
GGCTTTTGAATCAGAATGTGTAGAATAGGTAAGATGCAAAGGATTTATGATTGGGAAGCACCCCCTCAGTAAATCTTAATAATCCTAATAAAATCCAAAGAATCTTGATTCAAAAACCCAATCCCAAACATCCTTAAAAATCAATAACATCCTATTCAAAAGATAAGAAAAGCAATGGACAACAAGAATATAATATGTTTCGGTGAAGTCCTTTGGGATATGTTACCAACAGGCAAACTCCCTGGTGGCGCACCCATGAATGTCGCCTATCATCTCAATGGTTTAGGATTGAGTGCCAACATCATCAGTCGGGTCGGAAATGACGCTTTGGGCACTGAATTAAAGGCTTTTTTAAACGAAAAAGGCATTTCAACGGATTTTGTACAGATGGACAATGTCTTGGCGACTGGTGTGGTAGATGTGACTTTGGACGAAAAAGGTAGCCCAACTTACAAAATAATTCAGCCTGTGGCGTGGGACAATATATCACTCACCAACGACATCAAAGTAGCGGTTTCAGAAGCCGATGCCCTCGTCTTTGGCAGTTTGATTTGCCGCAATGAAGCCTCGAAACAAACGCTTTTTGAACTGTTGGAGCTATCAAAATGCGCTGTTTTTGATGTCAATCTGCGCGAACCTTATTATACAAAAGAAACCATTCAAGCATTATTGGAAAAAGCAGCGATTGTAAAGATGAATGAACACGAATTGAACATCATCGCGCATTGGTACAGCAACGAAACGGACTTTACGGAACAAGTGAGAGAAGTACAGCAACGCTTCGACATCACTTCTCTCATCATCTCGCATGGCAGCAAAGGCGCGTATTGCTATGAAAACAACATTCTCTATTTTCAAAAAGCTTTTGACATCATTGTAAAGGATACCATCGGCAGTGGAGATGCCTTTTTAGCAGGTTTTTTAACGGAGAAAATGAAAGGCTTGCATCCGCGAGAGTGTTTGAAAATGGCTTGTGCGATGGGTGCGTATGTTGCCACACATTCGGGAGCGACCCCCTCAGTAAATAGAGAGGTTTTGATGGTGGATTTTGCGGCGTAATAGCTTCGTTTACACGTTCGGGGAACTTTTAAAGTTCCCCGAACGTAGGCGTGCAAATATCAAGGTGCGCTGCACCAATACAGCCTCCAACAAAACTTTCCAAAAGTTTTAAACTTTTGGAAAGTTGTAAATCATTAAAAACACCCCCCTCAGTATTTGAAGACATTTTTAAGTTTTAAACCATAAATTTTTTAATTTAAACAATCGGGATTATGAAAAAAAAGTATCACTTAATGGGTTTAGTATTGTTCTTGGCAATGCAACTCTCTTTCGCTCAACGTACCATTACG
>JAYTUR010000656.1:0-5190 GCA_043744475.1 Saprospiraceae bacterium
CTCGCAATGACGGTTGGGTCTCTAAACAACAGAATGTTATAAAATTATGAAAAAAACATTAATACTCATTTTTACTGTGTTTTTAGTTTGTCAACTGCACGCACAAAAAGCAGCAGATTATGCGCAAATTGACAAACAAACCTACGATGCTTTTGTAAAAAAAGACTGGAAACAGGTGACGACGATAGGACAAGCCGCCATTACTGAGGGAGTGGATTATTATTTTTTGCGCTACCGTGTGGGTGTGGCATTTTATGAAATGAAACAATACCGCGCTGCCATTCCACATTTTGAAAAAGCATTAATATTCAATGACTTCGACGAAGTGTCGAGAGAATATTTGTACTATTCCTACTTGTTTAGCGAGCGTTTTTCAGATGCAGAAAAGGTCAGTAAAGGGTTTAGCAAAGGGACAAAAAAGAGACTGAATATTAATCCACCCTCTTTTCTCACAATAGCAACGGCGGAATTGGGTACGAAATTACCGAACTTTGATTCCTTGAAAGGCATGACTTTTACGGGTATTGGTGTGAGACATAGATTGGGCGATGTGGCAACCGCTTTTCATAATTTTTCGACGGTCAATCAAACGGTTTATTATGGCAAAGTAGCGCAAAAACAATATTATTTAGGCGTGACAATACCTTTGAAAAATGGTTTTTCCATTCAGCCAATTTTTCATTTAATTGATTTGAATTTAACTTCGACAAGTGCGTTCGTTAGCAGTTTTCACAGAACGGATTTTCTGGGTGCGGTACAAGTGTCAAAACGTTTTACATTGTTTGATGTGAATATAAATGCTTCACAATCAAATCTTTATAATAAATCTCAAACGCAAATTGGTGCGGGCATTACTGTTTATCCACAATTCAATAATCAATTAGCCTTGTCTGCGAATGCAACTTGGCAAAAGGATTCAACAGTTTCAACGGTGCTGTTTCAATTAGCCGCGCGTTATCGTCCGACACCACAGTGGGAATTATCGGCTCATTTCTATTCAGGCAATGCCTTGAATGTCAATGAAATGAATGGCTATTTGGTGAACAACAGTTACGATATTTTGAAAAATAGAATTGGAGCTATGGCGCGTTATTATACCACAAAAAACCTATCTATTTACGCCTTAGGGCAATTTGAAAATAGAACTGAAAGTTATTACAAAGTGAATTATCAGAACGTGACATTAGGCGTTGGCTTACAATGGACGTTTTTATAAAATATTAACAATCAATTATTTAAACGATAAAATTTATAAAAAATGAATGTCAAGAAATTAATTCTAACCATCATCACCCCCCTCAGTATCAGCCTCACTTTGACGGCTCAAAACCTTGAAGAGGCATTTTCAAAATCTTATATTGCCGAAGCAAATGGCAAATATGTGGAGGCAGCCGCCCCTTTGAAAGCGGTGTATAATGCCAAAAGTTATGAACTCAATTTGCGACTCGGTTATGTGACGTATATGGCGGGCAGCCTCGTGGAATCTAAAGCCTACTATCAAAAGGCGGTGGACATGATGCCGTATTCGATCGAAGCCAAATTGGGCTATGTACTGCCCTTAGCCGCCTTAAACGAATGGACAACGGTGGCAAATGAATACCGCAATATTTTGAAAATTGACCCACAAAACTCGACGGCAAACTATCGTTTGGGTTCTATTTTCTACTATAACAAAGATTATACAACAGCTTTTAAGCACCTTGAAAAGGTCGTTAATCTCTATCCTTTCAGCTACGATGGCTTGATTCTTTTTGCTTGGACGCATTATCAAATGGGCAAGATGAATGAAGCGCGCGCCTTGTTCAAGCGTGTTTTATTGTTGTCACCAAAGGACAAGTCGGCGTTGGAAGGGTTGGCTTTGGTGAAATGATGAATATTGTGATATTTCAGCATAAAATTGTGCTAAAGCCTACCCCTCAGTAAAAAAGCGGGTGCATAACAAAATCTCAACAAGAGCGATTACTCACTGTTTTTCGCTACGCTCAAAAAGCGTACAAGAATAAATCTATCGGAGCGCGTGTGTTTTCAAAAGAAAAATTTTCAATTTTTCTTTTAAAAACACACGCGCTCCTAAAAAAAACTTTCAAAGGGCGCATTTTGAGCGCAGCGAAAAACAGCCCGTAATAGTTTACTGCGAATTTGTTTTATACCTCTTTTTTTAATGGATAGTTCATAATTTTTCCATTATCAACTATCCATTATCCACTATATAATGAACGAAGCAAGCCAAACTGATAAAAACGCCACAATCGCCATAAATGCACTTGCCACCGAATGGGCGCGCAATGTTATTGCTGTATCTAAGTTTGAAAATTTAGAAATAACCCAAAAATAAGAATCGTTGGTATGCGAAAAAAACATCGAACCCGCACCCGCCGCCGACAAAGCCAGCAAATGCCCCCCCTCAGTATCTAAGCCGATAGAAGCCAAAAGTGGCGCAACGATTCCTGCGGTCGAAATAACCGCTACCGTCGAACTGCCTTGCGCCGTCTTGAAAATAGCCGATAATGCAAACGGAATCGCTAATCCCAAACCCGAAGCAGCGAGTGATGCGCCAAACACATTGCCCAAATCCAAGCTTTTGATGACTTCACCAAACGCACCACCGGCGGCTGTAACGGCTAAAATCGCACCCGACCTATCCAAAGCGGTATCAAAAAAGCTATTTATGTCTTTTTTTTCTATGTTTTTGAACAAGGGTATTGTTAGAAAAATGCCGACTAAAAGTGCGACCATCGGTTCTCCCAAGAATTTTATGACCGAAAATACTGAGGGGGGGTAAATGGCAGGATTTAACAGCGTTATGGATTTCAAGGCAATCAATAGTATTGGGACAATAATGGGTAGAAAAGCGGCAGTGGCACTCGGTAGGTTTTTGTTTTCAATGAGTTGAATATCAATGTTTTGTGTAAAAACAATGCCCAATTTTTGATTGATATATTTTGCCCAAAAAAAAGCGGCTACTGTGGGCGGTATTGCCAAAACAACACCCAAAAGCATCGCTCGCCCAATATCCACTTTCAATATACCCGCTGCGGCGGTAATACCTGGATGTGGTGGCACGAGGGTATGGACGGCATACAAGGCAGCAGCCAAACAAACGACCAATGCCACATGCAGTTTGGGCAGTCGCCCCACCAATGACATGACTAAACCGATAAGAACCACAAAACCTGAATCGCAAAAAATGGGCAACCCAATGAGGAAACCCATCAAAACGACAGCCAGTGGTGCTTTTTTTTCGCCCGTTTTTGACAATATAAAATTGGCTAAACTGAGCGTAGCATTCGATTTTTCAAGCAAAATGCCGATGGTTGTGCCAAAAATAATCAATAAACCGATTTTTTCAATCGTTGAACCAAAGCCTGTCTTGAGCATAGTGATGACTTTGTCGCCATCAAAACCTGCGGCAAATCCGACTGTCGCAGCAACAATCAATAAGACAAAAAAAGTATTCAATTTGTATCGCGCACTCAAAATGATGATGGCAGCGATGCTTAAAACTAAGAGCGAAGCAACGTAAATAGGAGAGAGCATGGTGTTTTCGTTTTCAATAAGTGGAAAGATGATTGTCGTTATTCGCCACGAATTTAATGAATTTATAGGTTTTTCTATAAAATAACACTTGAGAGGTGTATGACAAATTTGCACTAAACTATTACGGGCTGTTTTTCGCTGCGCTCAAAATGCGCCCTTTGAAAGTTTTTTTAAAAACACATGCGCTCCGATAGATTTATTCTTGTACGCTTTTTGAGCGTAGCGAAAAACAGTGAGTAATCGCTCTTGTTGAGTATTTGTTATACACCTCACGTGAGTAACAAGGGCTTTCCTAAAAAACGTTTTAGGGCTACGCCCTGAAAAAATATTGTTGTTATCGTTTGCTACCCATATTTAGCACCGCTGGTGCATTTTCACTCGTGCTTTATTGCGCCGTCAGGTGCATCATTATGTGTAGCAACGATTATCCAAGGCTATTTTATCGCCCTGTAAGGGCAAAATAGACTTTTATAGGAAAGCCCTTCATGAGTAACCAAAATCTCTTTTAGATAAATTTTTATGACTACTCTGTGCATAAGAACCACAGATTTTCTTAAAAAATCGTATAATAGCGTCAAAATTGAAAGAATGGAAAATAATTTTGAAGAAAAAATACCCCCTCAGTATAATTATAAAAAACAGGCATCACAGCTCTCTTTTCGCCCTAAATCTGACTATTCAGCCATAGGTGTTATGGCAATTTGTTTTGCTTTTTTTGTCGTAGGCAATGTCATTGGTAGTGCGATTATGCTGACTATGGCGAAGGCGAATGGTTTGGATTTGGCTTCAATTATCAGCAGCGTGAATGAAAATTCGCCTATTGGAGACCGCAATTTTATGCGGGCAACCTTGTTGCTGAATCACATTTTTTCTTTTATTTTACCTGCCTTAGCAACGGTTATTTTAGTGTATAAAAAGTTGTGGGTCAATTATTTGCGTTTGGATAAAAAGCCAATGCTTGAAAGTATTCTTTTGGGCATAGTGTGGTTTGTGGTGAGCGTTCCTTTCATTCAGTTGGCTTATCAACTCAATCAAAAATTGCCGTTGCCGCAATGGATGTTGAACCTTGAAAACGATACAAGTCATTTGTTAGAAGGTATCATCGCTCAAAATAATTTTTATGAAATTGTCATCAATGTCTTTCTCATTGGCGTTATCCCTGCGATAGGGGAGGAGATGATGTTCAGGGGCATTATTCAACAACAAATTGGGCGTTTGTTGAAGAATGAACACGTTGTAGTGTGGGTATCGGCAGCGATATTTTCAGCGATTCACATGCAGTTTCAAGGCTTTTTTGCCCGTATGTTGCTCGGCAGTTTGTTGGGCTATATGTTCGTTTGGACAAAAAGCCTTTGGGTGCCGATGGTGTTGCATTTACTCAATAATGGTGTGCAAGTCGTTGGCATTTATGCCATGGGCATCAAACCGTCAGAAATGGATAAAATGACCGATGCGGACAAAATGCCTTGGTGGTTGGGGCTGATTTCGCTTGGTTTGGCTGTGCGTCTAGGAGTTTATATCCAAAAAACGCATCAAAAAATGGATGTTGAACAAAAAATAGTAGAAAATACTGAGGGGGTCGTTTAGAACACAGATTGGGCTGATTTATCTGATTTACTCTGATTTTGTTTCTTACAAAATGAAAAGAAATCA
>JAYTUR010000657.1:0-1349 GCA_043744475.1 Saprospiraceae bacterium
TCCCAGCTATCTATTTTGTCCATAATCAATAGGCACGCCACCAGCCGTTAAAATGTCTTTTACTTTTGCCCATTTTTTTCCAGAAGGAACATAAACCAAGACGCGCGCGGCATCCGTAGACAAAGCAAACGAGGTTTTTCCACGGACACCCCTCAGTATAAACGAGCGACTGACGGTATCATAAACGTCTGTCTTTTCAGAACCAACGTTTATCTCCACTATTTTCGCTTCTTGATAAGGATTAAAGAACAAATAGGTTGGGTAAGCGGCTTGTTTGCGGTACATATCGGTCAACCGGCAGTCAATTTGTAGGATTTCTGGCACATTTGTCTTTTGAATAGTGCCGCCAAAGAAACCAACGTGGCTGCTACCATAGACCGAAAACATCGTTTCTTGCGGCATTCCTTTTTCCCATTGAGGCCCGTCGCCTTGTGCAAAAGGGGTTTTGCCAGCGAACTGAGGATAACTCGAACCTTTGATGATTCCTTCGTAAGCAATCACATTTTTTGTAATGGCTTTGTATTGAGGGATGGCTTGCAGCGAGTCGGGTATGTCGTAAGGATAGCAAAAACGGGCAGCATTGGACGCATTTAACGCCCATTTGCCGACAGCTCGGGCATATCTTTGGTCATAACGCACCATCGCACAAAGCGGCATCATAAGGTCAAACGTATTCATCAAAAAACCATAACCGCCGTGGTCAACCGTGCTGCCGAGTAAGCCACTGACATCGTAATCGCCCCATTTATCGGCAAGAACGCCCCAACCTTCACGCCCGATGGCATCGCCATTGAATGTCCAATCGAGGAAGCGTTGAATGTCGTAGTTAGTCCCTTCTTCGACATTCATTCTTGCGCCGATATAAGCTGCAATCGGCATCATGGCTTCATAAAAACGGTTTTCTTTTTGATTATAAAGAACATCCATGGCGTTTTTGGCTGCTTTTAAGTATTTGGTATCGCCGAATTTGATATAAGCAGAATACAAAATGAAGGCATATCCCGCCGCCACATCTTCTTGTGTTGGGATATGGTTCTTGTAGGGTTTCATATTTTTAAAATCAAAGAAAGAATAACTGTAACTCTTGCCCATAACAGAATCGGAACGATAGAATTGTTCTGCGACCCCCCTCAGTATTTTGTCAAATTCCGCCTCTTTTGGGTAATAATTGGCAACGCTGTAAAACAGGACGTTGTTGTGAACCTCATACCAAAAGTCGTTGCCATAGCCGCCGCCGATGTGTGCGCCTTCATTCGTGAAATTTTGAATGACATTCCAGCCATTGTCTGTGTTGTAATAGTTTTTGAGCATCGCCACGTAATCGTGTCCGTTTTGATGGCTTTTGTCAA
>JAYTUR010000658.1:0-1348 GCA_043744475.1 Saprospiraceae bacterium
TAACGCCGGAATAATGAGGTTTATTACCCATAAAGTGAAGGTCGCAGCCAGGATACTCAATTCGTTGGCACTAAAAATGCCCCAAATTTTTAAGGCAATTTCGCCCCTTGCTAATAAACCTACGATGGGCGGTAAGGGTATGGATGTTTGCAACAAATAAATCGTTGCGATGCAAGATGCCCCCCTCAGTATATCCACGTCAATGCCGAAAAATCGGAGTATCAAAAAGTACTGTATCGAATATATCATATAACGTATGAATGCCCATAAAAGCGTCCGCAACAATTCGTCACGAGAATATTGCCTAAGCACATTCACGCTTTTTATGAGGCGAGGGAATTTATATACTAGACGTGTTTTTCGGAAAACGGGCACAAAAATTTCGAGGTTTAGGAACATAAATAACAAAACTATAACAAATCCGACCCCTAATGCGACCACAATATCAAGGATAATCGCCTCTACATGCCACAATATAACCAAAAAATAGACAAATCCCAAAAAACCAAAAGCAATTAATATAAGCTGCTGCGCCCAACTGCCGACAAAAGTTGACACAACAACTTTCATGGCATTTTTTGATTTTAAAAATAAAATACGCCCACCAAAATCACCGACGCGATTGGGTAAAAATAAAGAGGTAGTGACCCCCGCAAAAACAGCTCGATAGGCTTGCCAAAACGTAATAGGTTGCACGCGCCGCACCAAAAAGCCCCATTTGACGGTTTCTGCTGCCCAATTTAAGGGCATAAGAACGATACAGGCAAGCAGCCAATTGATGTTTTCGCCTTTCAACTCCTTAAAAAACAGATTTTTTATCTCTTGGAAATCCTCTCTATCAAAAATATCATACCAGAGTAAAAGACCAAAAAGAATCGCAACCGCCGATTTGATGAGCAAACTGATATAACGCGGTTGTCGTCTGAAGAAAAGAAGTATTTTGTAATAAGTCCGCAATGATTATTTTTTAGGGTGCAAATTTGGCTATTTCTAAGGATTAAAGTTCCTGTTTATCTGTAAAATTTTTACTGAGGGGTTGGTTTCTATAAATTATCTTTGCATTTGAATAAATTCTTAAACCAATTTTAATCGTTCAGCAACCACATCATGTCCATTTCATCACTTTTCACAACTTTGGTTCTTCTGCTTTTTTCCACAGCTTTAATGTGTCAACAAAGCACGTTTAAACCGAGTACACCGCCTATTATTCACACCAAAAAAGCTGTTTCAAAAATAACACTTGATGGCAAATTAGATGAAGCCGATTGGCAACGTGCCGAACAAAGTAGTCCTTTTTGGGAAAGTATCCCCTACGATACTTCTTATGCGATAACTAAAACTGAAGTGC
>JAYTUR010000659.1:0-5174 GCA_043744475.1 Saprospiraceae bacterium
TCAACGAAGCGACGTGGTTGTGACCAATTGTCCCAGCCATCACCCAACCTTGAAATAAAAAACAAATCAAGACCACCTACTGAGAGGGGGCGATTGGAAGCAAAATACAGTTCTTTACCATCGGGCGAAAGATAGGGCGTTAGTTCCTTATAGGTTGAATTGACCTGTGTACCCATGTTTTTGGGTTTCGACCAATGTTTTTCTCCAATTTTAAATGAAATAAAAAGGTCATTATCATCAGAACCTTGAAATTTAGGCAACGACATTATCAACACATTCGCATCGTTGCTCATGGTTAAACTGATAGCCGCCGATGATATATTGTAGTCATCAATCTGCATTGGTTCGGTGTCACTCCACGAGCCATCAGGCAGTTGTTGGACAAGGCTAAAACCCTTATTCATGCCACCGTCTTTTGAAAATTGATTGACCACGACATAAGTATCACCATCGGGCGTTAATGAGCAAATAGAATTTGGCAACGCATTATTGAGTGGCGAAGGCGGATGCACAAGGTGGTCAAACAGGCTATCCCGCGACTCAACATACCATATATCTTGGTTAAAATCCGATTTTTCAGGATTACCCGATATCTTTTTACCTGCAATTTCAGAATAAATTTCGCGGAGGTTAGTAAGATATTCTTGATATTTATAATCTTCAGAAACATCTTTCCCGTCAATCCATATCGTTTTGATAAAATCGCTGCTACCGACGCGGGTAAAATACAACGTACCGCCATCATGGGTCACAATAGGTGTAATTTCATCAAATTCTTTTGAATTTATGGACGAATCAAGTTTTTCGACAATGTATTTCTGTGCCGAAAGAGTGCCATAAGTGGCTGATAATAAGATAATTAGGCTAAAAACAAGTTTACGAACCATCTGTTTGAGTTTTTTTCAGTCCCGCAAAGTTAGTGGATTTTTTATGTGCATTGGTTAAGTTGGTATGTTTAAAACATACAGAAAAAAAATACTGCATTTTTCATGCCTTAATTATCAAAAACGGTTATTTGACGCTATTTATTAAAAAAAAACGCCTTTTAATTTACGTAGTTATCGGATACTTGAAAGTATCCGATAACTAATTCGCCTAAAATTAAAAAAATGTATTTGTTAATTGAACCCATATAAACTGTTAACATAATGTCAATCTCAATTTTCAAACAATACTAACCTATCAAAAAACGTCAAATTGGCGGTTAAAAACCTAAAATAGCATTCGATTCGTCACGTCCCTACCCCCTCAGTATTTTTTGAACAAAACAACAAACGCTTTCTAAAACCAATCCGATAGATGAAAAAGGTTTATACTTCAATCGTTTTTTTAGCATTTCTCATTAACAACCCTGTTTTTTCTCAAGCATCTGCTTGGAGAGGTTATGTCGCCGCCGACAATGCAGCGAATGTTAGCGTTATTTTGCCCGATGCCCCTATTTGCAACTACATCAATAATGGTGCATTGCGATTGACTCATACGGCCAATAGATATTTTACATTTTTTGAATTCAATAGCCCCATCTGTGTTACCAATAATTTCACACTTGAGTATCGTGTCCGCAACGCCCCTCAGTATGGTGGGCAAGCCGCCTATGATGTCGGCTTTGGCTTAACTTTACCGCAGGGCGAAATCAGTGCCTCGATGATGAGCAATGATAGGCAAGGATTACCTTGGACATTCATCAGCATGAATGGGCTGCGGCAATCAAATTTGCCTTTCCTCGTTCGTAACTTAGATGAGTACTCGGTCGTAAAAATCAAATGTTCGAATAACATCGCTTCATTTTTCCATAATGATACTCTTTTGGTTTCTTTGCCCTATATCGGGCAAATTTGTATGATAAACCAGCTTAAATTTTGGTTCAAAGGCAGTGGTTCGATTGATTGGATTAAAGTGACGAATTTGGATAATAATTCACTTGCCTATTTTGAAGATTTTATAAACTGCAATAATATACAAAGCCCTGATGCTTCGGCTTGTCAAATACCTACTGTGAACATTCTTGCAAATACGCCTTGCGAAGGCGATACATTGCGCATAACGACAACGACAAATCGTGCCGCCACGTTCGAGTGGGCTGGTCCCAATGGGTTTTCGTCAATCGAGCCACAAGTGGTCATCCCAAAAACCGATCTCTCGACGGGCGGCACTTATTCTTTAAAAACCCGCTTCAACGCCTGCCAATCTGTCAACCAAACGGTTAATGTGCGCATTCGCCCTACGCCCAAAGTCAATCTTGGAAAGGATACACTTTACTGTGAACCAAAAACTGTAAAACTCATTGCAGGAACAGAACCACATACCTATAATTGGAACAATGGCGCATCAAGTGCTGACCTAACTGTTACAAAATCAGGCATTTATGCCGTAACCGTCACTTCTACTGAGGGGTGCGTTGTGGCAGACACCATAAAGATTGACATGCCTTTATCTATTTTGCAAACGACTTTAGCCGTCATCCAACCCACATGTTTTGCCGAATGTAATGGCTCAATAGTGCCAAGTACAACGGGCGGATTTGGCACATCCTACACCTATAATTGGACATCAGCGACGACCCAAAACCTGTGTGCCGGCAACTATAAAATGACCGTAACAGATGCCAAAGGATGTAAAACAACATCCGAAGCAACGCTAACTGAACCACCTAAAATGGTTGTTAAAGCCGTTGCAACCACACAGTTTAATGGTTATAATGTTTCTTGTTTTGATTCAAAGAATGGTGCAATATCCGCTTCTGCAACAGGTGGCAATGGTAATTTTATGTACACCTGGCGAGGGCTACCCAATATCGGTGCATCATCATCCATTTCGAACTTAAAAGCAGGGACTTACAACGTTATAGCTACCGATGAAAAGGGCTGTAAAGATTCTGCTTCTATTATGCTGACGGCACCAACTGCCTTGAAAACGACTTATCAAGTTCAAAATATCCGTTGTTTTAGTGAAAAAAATGGCGTTGTTACACTCGGCGGTGTTTCTGGTGGTGTCAAATCTTATATTGTCAAATTTGGTGAAAAAATAGTAACTAACCCTTTAACTCGTTTTGAAAACCTCACTGCGGGAAATTATACTTTACAAGTGATAGACGGTAATCAATGCCAAATTATGGACAGTATCTCTTTAACCGAACCGCCGAAGATGGTATCATTGACAACGACTGATACTTTGATACATTTTGGCGATGATGTGTCTCTTTTTGCGGGACTTTTACCCCCCTCAGTAATGAGCAATATAAAATGGACAACGAGCCGTGATTCTGTGGGTTTGAAGTGTGATAAATGCGGTATAACAACGGCTTCGCCAAGAAAAACGACGATTTTTCATGTTTTAATGACCGATAAATTTGGTTGTAATTTGAAAAAAGACATCATTGTGCAAGTGGATAAAAATCGAAAAATATTTGCACCTACCGCGTTTTCCCCGAATGAGGACGGTCAAAACGACCGATTCGGTATTTTTGGCGGTTCAGGTACACGCCGTATTTTAAATTTTAAGGTATTCAATCGGTGGGGCAGCTTGATGTATGCCCGCCAAAACCCGACGATGTATGATGATTCTGATGGTTGGGACGGCACGTATAATGGGCAATTATTGCAAACGGGCATCTATATTTGGATTGCTGAAATTGAGTTTGAAGACGGCGAACGAGAAATTTTCAAGGGAGACGTGGCGCTGATGCGATAGATTTTTGAACACTGATAAAAAGCCGATAAAACTCGCTGTTGAGTCTTATCGGCTTTTTATCAGTGTTCAAAAATCTATGAAATCAACCCTTTTCCCAAGAACGGTATTGCGCCGTAATATTATACACATGCTTCAAAATAGCCCTATCATCGTCAAGCAAAGTTATATTTCGACGATCCAAAACCCGTTCGGCGGTATGAAATGCTTTTTTTATATCATACGTTTCATAACCCTGTGGACCGCCCCAACTGTAAGAAGGAATAAAATTGCGTGGAAAACCCGCTCCAAAAATATTAGCAGATACGCCGACCACAGTACCTGTATTGAACATCGTATTTATGGCACATTTTGAATGATCACCCATGATAAGCCCCAAAAACTGTAAACCTGTCTTTGCAAAACTGCTTTTCGTATAATCCCACAATTTGACTTCTTCATACGTGTTTTTGAGGTTTGATGTATTGGTATCCGCACCCAAGTTGCACCATTCACCAATAACCGAATTGCCTAAATAACCATCGTGCGCCTTACTCGAATAACCAAACATAACCGCATTATTGACTTCACCGCCTACTTTACAATGAGGCCCAAGCGAAGTCGCACCATAAATCTTTGCACCAACCTTCAAAAGGCTGTGTTCTCCCATCGCAAAAGGACCGCGAACGACGCAGCCTTCCATGATTTCAGCATTTTTACCAATATAAATTGGACCATTTTTCGTATTCAAAATAGAACATTCAACAGTTGCACCTGCTTCAAGAAAAATGAGCGCAGCATCACCCAATATTTGATTGGTTTTACTGAGGGGGGCTGAAGTACGCCCCGCTGTCATAAAAGCAAAATCATCATGAATTACCTTCTTGTTCAATAAGAAAATATCCCAAACATGGTTAATAACATCAAAAGTCGTCTCCTCCATTTCAAACCCCACAAGCTCTTCAATATCATTATCCTCCATTAAATTGTGAAATTGCATACGGTCAAGTCGCGCAGCAATCAGCTCACCATCTTTTAGAAGAGCTTCATTATTTTTCAAGCCTTCAATTAATAAACACAATTTTGCATTGGGCAAAACCGCCCCGTTGATAACGAAATTGTCGTTACTTATGTCAATGGCATATTTTTCGGACAAATAGTCTTGCGTGATATAAGAAATTTTTCCACCAAACTGTTTTGCCCATTTTTCACTAATAGTCGTAATGCCCACGCGTATTTCACTGACAGGACGCGTGAATGTCAAAGGAAGGAGTTGGTCTCTCGTATCTGGGTCAAAAAGAATAATATTTTTCATTACACATGATTTTAATAAGTTGTTTCACACAATCTAACCCTACCAAAGGCTGAATTCAACCGCTAAGGTATCTTGATAGTCTGTACTCAACAACATACTGAGGGGTAAATTTTGATTTAAGCTATAAAAAAAGTCCTGAACTTTCGTGCAGGACTTTTTGAACCATGATTTTAAATCATTCTGTTCAAGCTTC
>JAYTUR010000660.1:0-5157 GCA_043744475.1 Saprospiraceae bacterium
GACCGATGATACTTTTTCGGTAGCAATTATACCTTACACTTTTGAACATACAACGTTTCAAGATATACATGTAAATTCTATTATTAATCTTGAATTTGACATTATTGGTAAGTATATGGCGCGTTATTTTGAGGTGTATAAAAATAAATTAACGTGAGTCGGCGTTTACATAATATACGATTTCTCACTGTTTCTCGCTTTGCTCGAAAAGCGTACAAATAAGTTTTTTTAGAGCGAAGTTCATTTTCTAAGAAACTGTTTTAAAACTAAAAACATACAATTACTCACTGTTTCTCGCTTTGCTCGAAAAGCGAGAAACAGTGAGAAGTAGGTTTTAAAACATTTTCTAAGAAAAATCTTTGATTTTTCTTAGAAAATGAACTTCGCTCTGATAGATTTTTCTCAATGCACGTCTTTTTTGCAAAGCAAAAACAGCGAGTAACTATTCAGTTATTCTTGTATTTAAGTTAGGAATTTCACTGCTTTCAATTTAAAAAAAGAAAAGCGACCCCCTCAGTAAATTCAGGTGTCGCTTTTCTTTTTTATGATTTATTTTAGAAAATTACATTCTAAATAAAGGACGTTCAACATTCCAAATACCGAAAGGAATCATCAACAAAATGATAATAGTTGCAGCTAAAAACCAAAAGAAGGCAGTACGAAATTTACCTGCGTCGCTACTTTGTTTTTTAGCCTTAATGCTGCCGACTTGAGCGATGATAATGCCGATTATCATGCCTAACATGTGTTCCATGCCATAAAAACGCAATTCAGGTATCTTCATCGAACCCTTAGCGTCAGCCATAAATGACTGAACACTTGGGCTATAACCAAAATACAAAACCAAACCGATGAGCAACTGTAAATGCAGCGACGACATAAAAAAGGTATTGACTTTTTTATCCGCTGTTAACCATTTCCGACCCGACGTAAAGCCTTGATAGTTTTTATAAATAGCATAAATCGCTAAAATCAAAACAACCCAACGCAGCCATGAGTGCGCTATCAGTAGAAAATTATACATTGATAATCAATTTATTGTGTAAATAAAACTTGTTTCTTGAGGGCGAAAGTAAGACAGCATTTTTATATTTTCACGTTTCGATGCGCATTTAAAATTTAATAATTTCAAAATCGTTAAGCTACAATTTTCATATTACTCATCGTAGATGTGTTAATTGTATAAACTTTTAACCTTTTTTCACCGTTTGAAAACTAAATTTGTGCTTATTGTGAAACACTCTAATTGTTACATATTCACTTTTCTGAAATATGACACATAAAAATCGCTTCTTCAACCTGCTTTTGCTTTTCTCATTTTTCTCTTTTTCAATTAAAGCCCAATATGCACCCCTACGCGAAATGCGGGGTGTTTGGATTGCTACGGTCATGAATATTGACTACCCCTCAGTAAATACAACTGATGAAAATACTTTAAAAACAGATTGGATTAGACTTATTGACAAGCATAAAGCAATGGGTATCAATGCTTTATTTGTCCAAATAAGACCCATGGCTGATGCCTTTTATAAATCCAATTTAGTGCCTTGGTCTCGATTTGTGACGGGTCAATCTGGCATAGCACCCAATAACGGCTTCGACCCATTGACGTTTATGATTCAAACGGCACATGAACGCGGTATGGAATTTCACGCTTGGCTCAACCCCTATCGGGCTTCTATGGACAATCCCGCAGTCGCTTCTTTTGCAGAGAATCATGTCTTAAAAGCGCATCCAGATTGGTGCATTTTGTACAATAAAAGATACTTGATGAATCCCGGGTTGCCTATGGTTCGGGCGCATATCATTGATGTTGTCTCTGAAATTGTCAGAAATTACGATATAGATGCCATCCATTTTGATGACTATTTTTATCCATACAAAAATGGGTCAGAGGTTTTGAACGACTATGCCACTTATGAGGCTTATAAAGGTCCGTTTACAAATATTGAGGATTGGCGACGCAACAATGTTGATTTATTGATATATAATTTATCAAAAACCATTAAGCAGATAAAACCACGTGTACAGTTTGGTATTAGCCCATTCGGAGTCTGGCGAAACGGAAACGTTGACCCCGAAGGCTCTGACACAAGGGCGGGTTTGACGTGTTATGATGACTTATATGCCGATGTTCGGAAATGGTTGCGCGAAGGTTGGATAGACTATGTTGTGCCACAAGTGTATTGGACAATGGGCTTTCAAATTGCCGAACATGAGCGCATTGTGCGTTGGTGGGCAGCCAATTCTGCGGGTAAACCCGTTTATGTCGGGCTTGGGGCATATCGTGTTGGCCAGGCTTCCAATCGGGAGCAAAATTGGAGCGACCCAGCCGAAATCCCACGCCAAATCCGGTTGTCACGTTCTGTTCAAAATATTAAAGGGTCGGTTTATTTTAGTTCTAAATCATTGATCAATAACGCATTAGGTGTTGGTGATAGTTTGAGATATAACTACTATCGTTACACAGCTTTGACACCAGAAGTCCTCAAAGACGTAAGCACTTTGAATTGCGAACCGCCTGAAATACGTGCCTACACTTCAGAAGCTAATGGTCAAGTTTTGTTGAAATGGAAGACCAGTATGATGGCATCGAGACACCAGCCCTTCCAATACATCGTCTATCGTTTTCCTTGGGGGCAAGTGGATTTTACCAACGGACAAAACATTATCGCCATCATTCCGGGTGACCCAAATTTGAAAAACGAATTAACTTTTTTTGACAGTCATAGCAATACGACAAACCTGTACGCGGTCACTGCTTCTGATTGTTTTACTTATGAAATACCCAAAGATGTTGTCAGCCATACAAATAAAAAACCCACTATTCCTAAGACAACGACGAATAAGAAAAGAGTGCCTTGGTGGAAGAGTTTTTGGCGACGTGTTTTTGGACGATAATAACCGTTCAAAAATAATTTTTTGGCATTTATACTGAGGGGTCGCTAAAAACGTATCGGATATTTCAAAAATATCCGATACGTTTCGGCAGGTGAAAAAAATTAAAATGAAAGTTAAAAATTACCCCTTTTTGATTTATATTTGCAGTGAAAAGTGAAATGCGGTTCCGTAGTACAACGGATAGTATGGAAGTTTCCGGAGCTTCAGATACAGGTTCGATTCCTGTCGGGACCACTTACCTTTTCAAAATTCCACGTAAGTATTTTAATGTCAGACTATTACATAAGACCACAATAGAAACAATAGAAACTTAAATGACCCTAAACTGACACTAAAATAGTATGGCGAAACCTCTCTTACTTTGGCTACAACAAAGTGACGAGATGAGGAAACTCAATAAGCCATCTAAGACTCGAATTGTTAAGCAAAAAAATGGTGATTGGTATTTGTCCTGGTATTGCGACGCTGTGAGGCATCGAGCGAAGTTGGGGCTGAATCGTATTAAAAATTTAGAGTTGCGCCAGCTATGGGCGCAGCGTATTGTTGACTTTATTGATGGAAAATTATATCAACGTGAGTGCATTTCTGAAAATGACATTCCTACTGATATAATACCAACACCACATGATGATGCACCTGATTTCGAACGGTCTGTTAAGATGGTTCGGCTCTTCGGGCATTTTGAGGCGTATATTGAGATAAAGAAGCTCGAAGGCGTTTCGGATGGCTGGATGAAAAAGTTAAAGGGTGCGCTGCGGAGCTTACAGCAATTTGCGGCTGAATTGGGCAAAATGGATTTCGATTTTATGGAGCTGAATCGGGATTGGGTTATTCATTTTAAGGCGTGGCGGTTCGCATCTCCGCGTGAGCATGGCATCAATCATGTGTCGAAAGACCTTTCTATACTGCGCTCTGTGTTGACTGATGCCGAGATAGAATGCGAATTAGATGTGAATCCGAAGTATAAAAGTAAGGCTTTTCAGTTGGCACGAGTGCAGACTGATGAGATTGCGCTGACGATGGCGGAGCTGCAAGCGATTGCGGATTTGGACTTGTCGCATCGGAAGGGTCGTGACTTGGTGCGTGATAACTTTGTGTTTGGGGCTTTGACGGCGCTTAGATATAGTGATTGGGCAGTTGAGCAGGGGCATATTGTAGATGTGCCAGATGTCGAACAGGTGCGAAAGATGATCAGTGTGATAACATTGAAAACAAAACAGACAGTATTGATACCGCTTGCGCCAGTGGCGATTCGGATATTAGAGAAGTATGATTACAATATTCCGTCCTACACGAATCAGAAATCGAATGAATATCTTAAAGAAATAGCAAAGCTCGCAGGGCTTGACAAAGAAGTGAAGCTGAAACGGTCGAAGGCTGGAAAAGTGATTGTGGTGACTAAAAAACAGTATGAGGTTGTGAAAACGCACACGGCACGGCGTACATTTGTGACTATTGCGCTGTTTGACTTGAAAATACCCCCTCAGTATGTGATGAAAATCACGGGGCATAAGACGGAAAAGCAATTGATGGAATATGCAAGGATTGGTGGTGAAGTGGCGGCTCTGGAGGTGGCGCGGGCGATGGATGATTTTTTTAAAACTTAAAAACATAGTTGAATGAAACGAATCATTTTATTTGTTTTGGTAATTTGGGGTATTAATACTCACGCACAAACGACGAAAGATAGTTTAGGGATGCCTACTTTTGATATGAAAACGGTTGGTATTCAGGAGGTTGTGAAACTGGATAGTACGACTCAAAAAGAGTTGTACAGTCGGGCGAAATTGTTTTTTGCAGAAAGTTTTAAGTCTGCTAAGAAAGTGATTCAGCTTGATGATGGTTCGAGCATTATTGTAGGTAAGGGCATTACGACATTTACATCTGGCAAAGGTTTGACAAAGGCTAATATTGATATTTCGTTTTTATTGAAGATAGAACTGAAGGAAGGGCAATATAGATACACGATTTCTAATATTGTTACAACAGGCTATGCTATACCTATTGAGCAGTATTGGAAGAAGCTATATGGTCCTTATAGACCTGCGGTTAATATTGCGCTTAGGGATATTGAGAAAATGGTGGTAGATGCAATGTCTAAAAAGGGTTGGTAGATGACAGAAACTGAAAAGATAATAACATGGTGCCTGTTTCCTGTGGCGTGCCTGTTTCCTGTGGCGTGGCTGTTTGGCTTATGGCTGAATAATTGGACGTATAGAAAGAAAAAGCCCCTTCGTTACTGAGGGGGCTTTTTAG
>JAYTUR010000661.1:0-5150 GCA_043744475.1 Saprospiraceae bacterium
CGCCTTGTACGGCAGATGGAATGTAAGCCTTTTCAATTTTTTTATTTTTTAATAAATCTAAAACCAAATCCTCGCCGCTTGAACTACCGCCGAGTGCTTCTGTCGCCGTTTTTCGCATCAAAACAGAGCGTTTTTTATCCAAAGCGACAGATTGAAGCATATCGAGGCTCGTTTTACTGCCCATTCTGCGAATAGATGTCAGTAATTTGATGGCATCGGCTTCGCGTTTTTTATCATTAATAATAGATTTGAAAAGAGTGACCCCCTCAGTATTTTTGAGCAAAATGGTCGCTGCTTTATTGGCATCGTCATTTTTTAATATCATGCCGACCAATCGTTGGTTTTCAGAAGGCAATGCGTAGCGGTCGGCAAACTCTAAATATTCCTTTCCGTTTAGGTTTTTCATCAATTTGCCAAGAATTGTCTTAGATTCTGCGTTGTTTTTAACAAAATCAGCATCTAAATGGCGCAAGGCAATGGGTACTAAATCGGGTTCAGATTGTCCATTTTCCTTGATTATTTTCAACAAAACGTCTGATTTATTCTTACTTGGTACAAAATCAAAGGCACGGAAATAGCGCAGACGGTCTTTTAATGAAACGGTTTTATCAGTAGCCAAAGGAGCTAATAAACTTGCTGTTTTTTCTCCACGCGACCGCCAAATGATGTCATTTTCAACTTCTTTCGATAATTTTACTGAGGGGTCTATTTTTGAGATTAAATTCAAAATTTCATCCCACCGTCCATCTGCGCCAATACCCAATGCCTCCAAATACCAACGGTCTTTAACCTCGTGTTCGATGATAAGACCCATCATCAATTCAGGCATTTCAGCCGATTTATTATGGTGTAAAGCCAGCATACATTCACGTCTAACTTGTGCATCAGATTCACCAAATAGATTCTGTACAGTCGTTATAACATCAGCACAACCCTGTCTTGCAGCACGTACAGCCGCGCAACGAATGTCTGGGTTTTTGTCTTTTGCTGCAATTTCGACATATTTCGCCCCATTTTTACTTTTTGCTAAAAGCCAAAACGCGCGTGCTTTGAAACGTGGATTTGGCGTTGTTTTATAAAAATTCAACAAATCGGCTTCAATTTTTTCACTTGCATTGTGCAAGGCGTTCCATGCCTTCCAACGAACTGATATATTCGGGCTTTCCAACGCTTTTAACGCCCCCTCAGTAGTTGAGTAGTCATAAGTCGGTATATTATAAGGTGTATTCGGCGGCGAAACGCGGAAAATACGCCCTCGATTTAAGTCTCCCGCTTGATGCCCGCCTACGCCCGGGTCGTACCAATCGGCAATCATCAATGAGCCATCGGGTGCGACACAGACATCGGATGGACGAAACCATTGGTCGTTGACACCTTCGACAATGTTGACAATCGAGGCTTTGTAACCCGCGCCATCCTTGACAACAGGATAGGAGCGCACCACATTTGGACCCGCATCTGCATGAATCATTTGATTTCTGAACACTGCGGGTAGTAAATCGCCTTCATAAACCACCATACCACAAGGCGAACCTGCGCCCGTTTGCAACAAATTGGGCACAACGCCTGGGTCATTCAGATGCCAATGCCGACGCGGAATTTCGGGTTCGATATTGGTGCGATTGACTTGCCAACCTGCGCCTGTCATCTCGTCGGTATAACCATAATTGCCATAATCCATGACATAATTGATGCGTACACTTTTGTTGCCGTCGTCGTCGTTGTCACTCTGCCACATCGTACCGTAGCTATCGGTGCAGACTTCGTAGTTGTTTCTGAAATTATTGCCCATGACTTCAATATCGGTCATATCGGGATTGCAGCGAAAAACCATACCCATACGGTAGTTTTTCAAGGAAATCTCCTTGCCTTCCCTGTCTTTCAACACATTTCCTTTGCCGTCTTTTAGGGTTTGCCCTTCATTTCCAAAATTGAAATAAAATTTACCATCAGGACCAAAAGTAAAAGAGTGCATACCGTGGTCGTGCTGTGTACCACCCATACCTTGTAGCAGGATTTCCTTTTTATCAGCTTTATTATCCCCATTTTCGTCAGTAAAAAGCCATACATAAGGGCTTTGTGACACAATAGCTTGATTGCCCATGACCCAAATACCTAAAGGTGCTTCGATTTCTGGACCCTGATAAAAAACGGTGCTTTTATCTGAAATACCATCGCCGTTGGTATCTTCCAAAATCAAAATGCGGTCACCTGCTTTGTGTGTTTCTTTACCAGTTATGGCGGGGCGATAATTGAAGGCTTCGCAAACCCAGACACGTCCCTTGTCGTCCACATCAATATTGGTTGGATTGGTCATAACTGGTTCAGAAGCAAAGAGTTGTATGCGTAATCCATCAGCGACTTTAAGCCCTTTAGTGGCATTTTCAGGCAGACGTTTTTCGTCTTCTGTCAATGTATCGCTTAAAGTTGTATGATTAAAATGTCCAGAAAAGGAAGGGAAATTATTATTTAACAATAAACTACCGATAAAAAAAATGGGTAGTAGCAGTGTAAAAAGGAAAGCATTTGATTTAGTCATAATCATTAATATTTGATTCTTGTTGAAATACCCCCTCAGTATAAGGCGTTGGTTTTTACTAATGACTGCTAAGTTAGACAACCTTTTTGTTTCGGGAAATTATTTTGTCTAAAACTTAATAAACGACGGGATTAAACATTGGTAAATACTGTTGTTTATCTTAAAAAAATAAAGGCTGACTCATAAAACATGAGTCAGCCTTTGGTTTAATACCATAAGGAATTATCAAACACTGATAGCAATATTTGCCAAAGCATTCATAATTTTCATGTATAACTCCATAGGTTTGAATGGTTTACTTACATAATCATTCATACCAATTTCAAAGCAACGGTCAGCTTCTTGTTTACTTGCCGTTGCAGTCAGTGCAATAATGGGAACAGCGGACTTCTCGCGGATGCGTATGGTGGCATCAAAACCATTCATAACGGGCATTTGTAAGTCCATCAAAATCAAATCGTAGCCATGAGCCTTGAATTTTTCGACTCCAATCAAACCATTTTCGGCAATGTCAATAGTTACCCAAGGTGACCAATTCATCAACAATTTTTTGGTTGCCATTTGGTTCAAGAAATGGTCTTCAACCAACAGGATTTTAAGCGGTTCGTCAGGTGCGGTAGCATCAACTTGTAAGACTCTGACAGCTTTGACAGGCATACTCACTTCAAAAACAGTCGTATCATTGTCTTTGACAACGATATTAAAAGTACCTTTTAATATTTTGACTAATTTAGATACAATGGCGAGTGATAATTGTTGTTTATCGTTTTCGTTTGCATCGTTTTTAATCGTTTCAAGTATTTTATTTTCTTCTAATAATTCTTTTATTTGATTGG
Source organism: Saprospiraceae bacterium (assembly GCA_043744475.1). GTDB lineage: Bacteria > Bacteroidota > Bacteroidia > Chitinophagales > Saprospiraceae > JAAFJT01. Next base: position 3,376 of record JAYTUR010000661.1, read on the forward strand.
TTGTTAATGTTTTACCGATATAAGATGTTTTGATATGGAGGTTTGATTGTTTGTCAGATTGAGTTACATCAAGGTCAACGTTAACCGTATTGCCAGTTGGGGTATATCGGGTAGCATGGTCAATAAGATTGTAGATGATTTGCGTAATTTTTTTACTATCAGCGATAATTTTTTCTGGTAAATCCTCACCTAAAGTGAAGTCAAGTTTCACTTTAGCATTATCTACCTTGATTTGAACGACTTTTTTCAAGGAATTGCTAAAATCTACTATCGGCATTTCCTCATTTTCGGGCTTCAGATTTTGACTAACGAGCATTGAGAAATTGAGCATATTGTTAATCATCAAAGACAAATCATCAACAGATGTTTTTAATCCGTCAACAAGTTCCGTTTGTAGTGGCGAAATGGTCGTCGTTTCCATCACATACAATAAATTGACGATACTACTGAGGGGTGTTCTGATGTGAAAACTCATATCCTGCATCGCCTCATCTTTCATCATAGATGTTTGACGATTGATATTTTGTTCTACAATCATCTGTTCGCTGGTTTTGCGTTCTGTGATGTCTTGAACGCCACCGACAAGCATCGTCCTATTTGTCATATCATCGCAAAATACCTGCCCATGAATCGCCAACCACTTGATGGAAGTGCCATCAACGATGATTCGATGCTCTACTTTATAGAGTTTACCGTCTTTCATGGCGTTTTCAAAAAACTCCTCAACGGCTTCCTTGTCTTCGTAGTGAACATAATTGATATAATCGGAAAGTCCTGTCGTGATACTACCAGGCAAAAAACCAAAAATGCGGTAGATTTCGTCTGTCCAAATCATTTCACTCGACACCAAATCCATTTCCCAGTTGCCAAAACCAGCCAGTTGTTGCGCTTTGACGATGCGGCGTTCATTAATCGTCATTTCACGTTTCGTTTCTTCGAGTTTTTGAACCTCTTTATGTCGTTGAATGGCGTAACGAATTGAGCGACCTAAGAGTTTACCCTCAAACTGACCTTTGACGAGATAGTCTTGTGCGCCCGCCTTAACTGCTTGATAACCAACAATTTCGTTGTTGACACCCGTTAAAACTATGACGGGAACATCGGGAACTTTCTCCAGATACAGGTTCAAAGTCTTGAATCCTTGTGTATCGGGCAAAGATAAATCAAGCAATACGATATCAACTTCTTGTTTATTAATGACATCTTGACCTTCAAAAAGTGTTTCAGCAAGAAACAGTTCGTACTTGAAAGCCGCATCTTTCATATATATTTTTACCAGTTGCGCATCACCGGGATTGTCCTCAATGAGTAGGATATGGGTTGATTGTCTAGTATTCATAGGATTAGAGCACAGTCGTTTACCTTGTTAAAAATTAAGTTTTCTCTATGTGTGTATGTTCGTATGTGCTGTCGGGAGGTAAGTAATAAATAAAAATTATGTTCAAATAAGATAAAATTATAAATAAAAATAAATTGATAATCAACTGTTTAAGAAGATTATTAATCTTTCATCATTCATTTCAGAGTTGAAGGCAATATAGCTGTCATCAACCAAAAATCTTCGATTTTTTGAACAATATCAAAAAAGCGGTCAAAGTCAACGGGTTTGTTAATGTAGGCGTTGACTTCAAGATTATAAGTTTTCTGAATATCTTGTTCGGCATTTGAAGTCGTTAAAACGACCACAGGAATATCATGCAAAAATGGGTCTGCTTTGATTTCTGCCAATACTTCTCGTCCGTCTTTTTTCGGAATATTCAAATCCAAAAGAATCA
>JAYTUR010000662.1:0-1338 GCA_043744475.1 Saprospiraceae bacterium
CTATGAATGCGAGCTTGACGCTCTTTAACTGTCATTTTCATGTGTGAAAACGCGTTTTTAATTTTTTAAATTAAATTTCAAAACTCCTATTCCGATGTGAATCGGAAAGCCCTGAACCCGGAGTCATTGAAATGAATATCTTAATCATCAAGTTTGACAATAAAAAGTCCCAGAAAGACTTTTTACTGAGGGGGTCAAATAGCCACCAAAACTCAATAACCAATTGTTATTTTTTACCGCTTGTCTTACCCGCTTTACGACGAACAACTTCACCGTGGAAACGAATACCTTTTCCTTTGTAAGGCTCAGGTGTACGGAATGAACGAATTTTAGCACAAACTGCACCCAACAATTGCTTGTCGAAGCTGCTAAGAAGTAGAGTCGGAGGCGAACCTTTCTCCATTTTGGTTGTAAATTCAACCTCTTTAGGCAATGTCATTTCAATTGGGTGAGAAAAACCCAATGTGAATAAGAGGTTACCATCTTTCGGCTCTAATTTATAACCAACGCCTACAAGTTCCATACGTGCCGTGTAGCCTTCGCTAACGCCTTGCACCATGTTTGAAACCAATGAGCGATACAAACCATGTAGCGCACGGTGACGCTTCTGGTCAGTCGGACGAGTCACTTTGATTTGTCCATCTTCAACGGCGACCGTGATGTCTGGGTCAACCTGTTGAGTAAGCGTTCCTTTCGGACCTTTAACTGTTACCAAATTGCTTTTGCTGACTTGAAGTTCAACTTTTGCGGGCAAAGCAATGGGCATTTTACCTATTCTTGACATCTTTTATATCAGTTTAAAAGATTTCTAACTTTTGTTTTGAATGTTACAACGACGTTGTGCAACTTAAAAAAGCAGCAAAACGATTGATAACATTAATAAATGTAGCACAATAATTCGCCGCCTACATTGAGTTGGCGTGCTTCTTTGTCTGTCATAACACCGCGAGATGTTGAGACGATAGCGATACCCATACCGTTGATAACACGTGGTACCTCCTTCGCTGCGCGATATTGGCGCAAACCAGGCCTTGAAACACGTTTCAAAGAACGAATAACGGGTTCTTTAGTCTGCGGGTCATATTTCAAAGCAATTTTGATGATACCTGCTTGACCTGTTACGTCCTCGAATTTATATTTCAAGATATAACCTTGGTCGTAAAGTATTTCAGTCAAACGCTTTTTCATGTTTGACGCTGGTATCTCAACGATGCTGTGACCTGCCATCTGTGCGTTACGGATACGCGTCAGGAAGTCAGCTATTGGATCTGTTACTGCCATTTTATAGCAATTTTTGATTTTTTTTTATGTTGATACTGAGGGGGTATCCATTAAATA
>JAYTUR010000663.1:0-1337 GCA_043744475.1 Saprospiraceae bacterium
AACCATTTGAGCCGCCGCTGCACCTGGCGCATACCAAGCAGAAGTACCCATCAATTTAACGAGTTCACCGCCGCCATTTGTCGTGCGCTCAATAATCGCATCCAATTTGTCTTTTGACACCAATTCTGTTACAGGAATGCCCGAAACAGTGGTATAACGCGGAAGCGGTACCATTGTATCGCCATGACCACCCATCAGTATTGCTTGAATATCTTTGGGAGAAACACCGATTTCAGTTGCCAAAAATGCACGATAACGGGCTGTATCTAAGACGCCTGCCATACCTATGACGCGGGCACGTTTCAAACCTGATTTTTTGAATGCGGCATAAGTCATGACGTCCAAAGGATTAGAAACAACTATAATGATGGGGTTTTTAGAGAATTTTAAGATGCTTTCAATCACACCACCCATGATTTTAGCATTGGTAGCGACGAGGTCATCGCGGCTCATACCTGGCTTTCGTGGAATACCCGCTGTGATGACAACGATGTCAGAACCCGCTGTATCTTCATATTTATCAGAACCTGTCAGGTAAGTAGAATATGAGTCAATAGGCGCTTGTTGCCACGTATCAAGGGCTTTACCTTGAGCCATAGAGCCTTGAATATCAAGCAGGTGGACGTGTTTTAGGATGTCCATGTGAGCCAATACATTAGCGCAAGTTGCGCCTACATTGCCAGCTCCGACGACGGTTACTTTTGTCATTTTGGAAAGGATTTATTTTTAGAAAAAAATGAACTTAAAACGATCTTTTGATACATATAGACTTCTATATGTGAAGTGCCGCAAAAATAAAGTGTTTTATTAAAACGCATAGCCAAACCAATAATAAAATTGATTTTATCGAAAAAAAAGAAGCTCATTTTAATTTTTATCTAACTTTGGAGCAAATTATGCAATGTTTTGCGTTGTAATTAAAATCAATTTCAAAGCCTATTCATTTATTTAATCATATACACTTTTCATGAAAAAAAATCTCGTAATCACACTTCTATTCTCACTATTTTTTGCCCCCCTCAGTATCAAAGCACAACAATCAACGCCTAAACCAGTCTCATGTGGGCTGTCAACCCAAGATGCCGATATTATATTTAATGAGATGATTGCCTTACGTGAACGGTATCCAGTGGTTGCATCCTTGCGGGCGGTGGCTTATGTCCCTGTTTGGCTACATTTAGTGGCTAAATCTGACGGCACTGGGCGTGTCCAGATGAACAAAATACTTGAAATGTTGTGCGAATGGAATCGCCTTTACTCAGTAAATGGTGTTGAATTGCAGTTTTACATCAAAGGTATTAATAATATTGACAATTCATCATTGTATGATAGTCCTC
>JAYTUR010000664.1:0-1336 GCA_043744475.1 Saprospiraceae bacterium
TTGTCAATGACGATGCGCATTTTACGTGCCGACATCGGACAACTTGAGTGTCTTGCTACTGCTTCCATTGCTTGTATTCAGTATTTAATAGTGAGCTAAAAGGCTCACGCAATTATTTTTCTTAATAAAAAATGTTTAAAAAGAGCATTTATACTGAGGGGGGTATTGAAACCTCCTCGCATCTAGTGCTTACTTTTTACGGTTGCCTGAGTGACCTCTGAAGTTACGCGTCGGTGAAAACTCCCCAAGTTTGTGACCCACCATGTTTTCAGTAACAAATACTGGAACAAATGTTTTGCCGTTGTGCACAGCAATGGTCAAACCTACCATATCAGGAATAATCATAGAAGAACGCGACCACGTCTTGATGACCGACTTACGGCTTGCTTCCTTCATTTTCTCGACTTTTTCGAGTAACTTGTGGAAAATGTATGGTCCTTTTTTAAGCGAACGAGGCATGATTTATATATTTAGTGGATAATGGAAATTGGATAGTTGATAGTGGACAATGGATAGTTGATAATGTGTTGTTGCTTATATTATCCGTTTTCCATTATGCATTATCCGTTAATAATTATCCATTATAAATTTACTTATTCGTTGTTTTACGTCTCGAAACAATAAGGCGATTAGATGCCTTGTTTTTGTCACGTGTTTTAGCACCTTTTGCTGGCAAACCTTTACGTGAGCGCGGGTGTCCACCAGATGCGCGACCTTCACCACCACCCATCGGGTGATCGACAGGGTTCATAACAACCGGACGTACACGTGGGCGACGACCACTCCAACGTTTTGCACCTGCCTTACCCATGATTTGTAAGCTGTGGTCAGGGTTTGAAACCGTACCAATCGTTACTTTACAAGTCAAAAGGATGCGACGAACTTCACCCGAAGGCATTTTCAACGAAGCATATTTACCTTCTTTACCGTTCAAAGTCGCATAAGTACCCGCAGAACGTGCCAAAACAGCACCTTTGTTGGGTTGCATTTCGATACAGCATACTTGAACACCGAGTGGCACATCTTTCAAAAACATTGCGTTTCCAACTTCTGGTGTTGCTGTACTGCCACTTAAAATCGTATCACCAACTTTCAAACCGTTGGGTGCGATAATGTAGCGTTTTTCACCGTCTGTATAAAAACAAAGTGCGATAAAAGCCGAGCGATTCGGGTCGTACTCAATTGTTTTAACAGTCGCAGGAACACCATCTTTATTGCGTTTGAAGTCAATAATACGATATTGTCCTTTGTGACCACCACCGATTTGGCGCATCGTCATCTTACCGTCGTGGTTACGACCGCCTGAATGCGAGAGTTTTTCTACCAAACTCTTTTC
>JAYTUR010000665.1:0-5127 GCA_043744475.1 Saprospiraceae bacterium
CAATCTTTTTGAAAAAATTAAAAAAGCACATGCCGAACGGGTACAACGGGAGCGTATTCGTGTGAGCGACCGTAGGAAAGTTTATTTGCTGTTTAGCTCTGCCTTGAAAAGTAGTTTAGATATGCTGTAATTTCTTTTTTAATCAACTTTCCGAAAGTTTTAAACTTTCGGAAAGTCTGAATATTTTTATCGCAATTAATTGATTATCAACTATTTAATTACCAACGCCGACGATGATAACGCCCTCCCCTATTGCGAGTAAAAGGCATCCCTAAAACCAACATGACCAAACCAACGACTAAAATCACAGGCAGCAAAGCGATGACGATAGCCCCCAATAAGATGATGCCTAAAACGCCAATACAGCCAATTCCTTCGCCATAATGTCGCCGATAACGCCGACGAAACAAGGCATAACCACCTACCGAAACGCCTAATGCCAGAGCCGTTTTTTGCCAAAATCCTAATTTTTCAAAGGAAAATCCTTGTAAAGTTGTCCAAAATGATTGTTGTTCAACAACTTCAGCCTTATGATTTGCCAAATAGGTGAAAGATGAGAAAAGTAGAAAGAGTACCGTGAGGCTTGATACATTTACGAGAATAGACAGTCCTTGTTTTTTCATAACCTTTTTTTTTAGATGTGATAAAAAGTCTTTTTCAAAGCTTAATTATGAGACATCTATTTGCTTTTATACCCCCCCTCAGTATAGCGGTGGAAAGCATTAAAAAAATGTTAAAAAATAAAAGGGTTTATGACTCTAAATCGTTTTTTCGAGCGAATCTTTTTTTCACTTGTTCTAAAAGCGGTTTAACCTCTTTCTCCTCCATTTTATATAGGATGAAAAAATAGACAATAAAAATCAATGTATTAACAAATAATCGTTGAACTGTGGACGTGTCATAGTTTTCTCGATAGAGTTCACTCAAAAAATAAGCGGTCAAAGCCAACGCCAAATAGGAAGCGATGCGACGTGTTGGATAAGGTACAGGAAAATGTATCTGTCCTAAACTGAAACTGATGGATGCCATTGCAAAATAACAAATCAATGTTGCCCATGCTGAACCCATATAACCCATAGTCGGAATCCATAACCAATTGATAATCACTGTAATGAATGCGCCAATAAGGCTAACCACAGCACCCATTTTTGTTTTATCCGTCAATTTATACCATATCGAAAGGTTGTAATAAGCCCCTAAAAAGACATTCGCCATGAGCAAAATGGGTACAACTGACAAGCCTACCCAAAATTTTTCACCAATAAAATGCTTGAAAATATCGAGATACAACAATACACCTGCAAATATTGTCGCACATATTAGCATAAAATATTGCATCACACGGGCATAGATGAGGCGCGAATCGGACTCTTTGGCTTGGGCAAAAAAGAAAGGTTCTGCACCAAATCGGAAGGCTTGAATGAATAAAGTGATGATAATAGACAATTTATAATTGGCGGAATAAATACCTATTTGTATTTCAGCAATCGCTTGGTCAACGATGAGATATTTTAACAATACGCGGTCGAGTGTTTCATTTATCATACCAGCAAAGCCCATAAAAATCAAAGGGTAGGCATAAATAAACATCTCTTGCCACAGTTTTGTGTCCAATCCATGCTTCAAAAGCCGCAATTCTTTCATAAAAAAAGGCAAAATGACGATGCTCGACATCACATTGGCGATGAACATCCACTTGATAGAGACTCCCTCAGTATCAAGCGGTGCAAGTAATCCGCGCGTCGAAAAGAAAGGGACGACGATGTAAAAAAACAAATTCAAACCGATATTGACACCAATACTTAACAAACGGAGCATTGCAAAACGCAAAGGATTGTTTTGTTGTCGCAACCATGCAAAAGGTATGGTTGTGATGGCATCAGCCCCAAAAATGATGGCGAAAAAGATGAAATACATTTCACGCCCTTCATTTTTCGTCCAATTTGCCAACGGTGTTGCAAAAATGATGATTAATGTACTTAAAATGATGGAGGACAGCGCGACTGAAATGGCAGAGGTTGAGAACACTTTTTCTTTACCAACGGTATCTTTTTGAGCGAAACGAAAGAATGCCGTTTCCATGCCATACGTATATATAACGCCCATGAAAGCAGCGATGGCATAGAACCATGAAGCAACGCCATATTGTCCCAAATCGAGTACATTGGTGTAAATCGGGACGAGTAAATAGTTCAAAAAACGCCCGACGATGCTTGATAAACCATAGACGGCTGTTTGTCCTGCTAATTTTTTAATCACAGATTTAAACTGATTATTTAATCACAGATTGAAATTGATTCTGTTGATTTTTTTGATTGACAATATTTGAGGTGCAATTTTAGTCAATTTACGGGTTAACTCGATTTATCTTTACGGCATTAATTACAGATTCAAGCGAATTATACTGATTTTTGAAATCACTCTTTATTCATCATTTATCATTCATACTTCATCATTCTTCTTCTTTTTTATGAAAAATGCTATCAAAAACCTCATTTTTGACTTCGGAAATGTTATTATTGACCTCGATATAGACCGAACTTGGGCATCACTGCAACATTTTGTCGGTAATGATTATGCTCAAAAACTGAAAGCCGTTTATCCTTTGGGAGATGTTTTTGTAGATTTTGAAGTGGGCAAAATTTCGGAACAAATGTTTTTAGAAACGCTGCGTTCTGTCGCAAATACCCCCCTCAGTATCCGACAAGTAAAAGAAGCTTGGAATGCGATGTTGTTGACGATTAAACCTACTCGTTTTGAGATGCTTTTGCGCTTGCGAAAAAATTATCGCGTTTTTTTGTTGTCGAATACCAACGAAACGCATTTGGATTTTGTTGATGGTTATCTGCGGACGATTTATGGTTTTGATATAGAATATTTTAGCAAAACATATTTTGAAAAGGCGTATTATTCTCATCTTATTGGTTTGCGCAAACCGAATGACGATATTTATGAATTTGTACTCGATGATGCGGGTTTAAAGGCAGAAGAATCGCTTTTTTTTGACGACGTACCCGAAAATACTGAGGGGGCAAAACGGGTCGGTTTGAATGTGCATTTACACCGTGTTGGCGATGAAATTGTAGATATTTTGAAGGATTTTTAAGCAAAAATGAACGTTTTGGAGCAAAAAAAGAAACATATTACGAAAGAAGTGGCTTTGCAAAAACTGCAAGCCTACTGTGCTTATCAGGAGCGTTGTCACTCGGAAGTAGAGAGTAAATTGTATAATTTAGGCATTTTTGGAGATGCTGCTGATGCTATTATTTCCCAACTGATTGAGAATAATTTTTTGAATGAAGAGCGTTTTGCGATTGCGTATGCACGTGGCAAGTTTCGGATGAAAAGCTGGGGCAAAATTAGGATACAACAGGAGTTAAAAATGCGGCATATTCCCGATTATTCGATTGCGCAGGCTATGAAAGCGATTGATACTGAGGGGGGGTATTATGAAACTTTGGAACGCGTTTTAGCACAAAAAGCCTTGGAATATAGCGATAATGACCCTCAAAAAACGGCGAAATTATACGCTTATGGCTTTCGGCGTGGGTTTGAATCGGATTTGATTGCTCGAGTTTTGAAACTTGTTAGGCTTGAAGATGATGAATTTTGAAAAAAATGATATAAAGCGGACGCATAATTCTAACAATTCAAACCTTTTTTTTAATTTCGTTTCTCAATGATTATCAATTTGTTATAAACTTATTTGAAAAACCTTTTTAGTAAAAATAATTTATGGACAAGACTATAAAAGACCAAATTCGCAACCTTGTTTCTAACGCCAAAACGGATGTGGCACTCGATACCTTTATTCAATGGGCAAATACGACTGGCTCGGATTTGAGTAATGATTTGATAGGGTTGAAATCACAGTTTTCATCGCTGAAGCGCAATGAGAATCTTGGACTTATCAGTTATTCAGAAGCAAATATCAAGCGGGCACAAATATCGAATGGTATTTTACAAATATTGGAAAGTGCAGATGACTCTGTGCAGCAGACAATCGTTGTTCAACAGAATACGCAGACAACGGTTTCAAATAATAGAGGTTCGGCAACAACAGTGTCGGGAGAATCAAATGTCATTCTTTTTTTGGCATCAAACCCGTGGAATACAGCCAAATTGCAGCTTGAAAAAGAATTTACTAAGGTTTTTAACAACTTGCAAAATAGCAAGTTTGTTGTGAAGTCAGAATTTGCGGTCACGCCGTCGAGTTTACAAAAAGCAATTTTGAAGTACAAACCACGTGTGATTCACTTTTCAGGTCATGGTTTAAGTGATAATGATATTTCGACGATTCAAAATCCAGAAGAACGCGGTATTGCTAAAGCGGCGAAAGGCGGGGCAGGCATTGTTTTGCAAGATGAAATGGGAAAAGCTAAGGTTATGGAAACAAAAAACTTGGTTGCTATGTTTCAGATTTTTACAAAATTCAAAATTCCGATTGATACGGTTATTTTCAATTCATGCCATTCAAAGGAGCAGGCAGATGGGATTCGCAATTATGTGAATTATGTTGTCGGTTATTCAAATGCGATAAAAGACGATGCGGCAATTCTGATTGCAAGTGAATTTTACAGTTATTTTTCAGAAAATGATAATGCTGAATTTGCTTATGAATTGACTAAAAACATCGTCAATGTTGAAGGTTTCAGAGAAGACCAGTTGATGGAATTATTGAAGAGAGACGGACTTTAATAGTTGGAAAATGACTAATTAATCAATGTTTATTATGACAATTACAGAAAAATACAACCTGACGGAAATAGATATTGACCGCATCATTGAAATGGCATGGGAAGACCGCACGCCTTTCGAAGCGATTACGTTTCAATTTGGCTTGTCAGAGGCAGAAACTATTGCTTTGATGAAGTTGGAAATGAAATTGAGCAACTGGAAGAAGTGGCGTGGACGTGTGCAAGGCCGCTCAACGAAGCATCGTGAACTGCGGGACGACGAGGTACTTCGATTTAAAAGTAAGATGCAAAAGCCTTCGGGTAATCGGATTTCTAAGAAAAAATATGGTTGAAATAGAAACGCCTCCTCTTACTGAGGGGGCGTTTTTTTTTATTCGAGTTCGGCGAGTTTTTCGTAAACCCATTTCATGGATGCGATACCGATTTTCTT
>JAYTUR010000666.1:0-5114 GCA_043744475.1 Saprospiraceae bacterium
AACTTGAACCTGTTGATATTGGAGACATTGTCCTAATGGCACGTGCCAATCTTAAAATCAATATTGAAGAAACAGATGCCAATATTTTATGTATTGACATGCCCACTTTGCCTTCCGTGCAGTCATTACTCATTCAGTTGTTCCAAAATTTGATTGGTAATGCTATTAAGTTCCGTCGCCCATCAGGTCGTCCTATCATATTGATTAGTACCGAAGAAAAAACAGACCATTGGGTTTTTAGCGTTGAAGACAACGGTATTGGTATAGAAAACAATGATATTGAACGCATTTTTACTATTTTTCAACGGCTGCACAAACGTTCAGAATACGAAGGAACGGGTATTGGATTGGCTATTTGTTCAAAAATTGTTACGCAATTAGGCGGACGTATATGGGTCGAATCTGTCAAAGGGCAAGGCTCGACTTTCCGTTTTACATTACCCAAATAAGAGCTATCAATCCTTGTTTTTTTATAAAAAATAAGAACTTTTCAAGATATCATACGTTTTAAAAAGCTAAATACCTATCTTTGCATCGCTTTTTGAAAACAAATTTTTAATTCATTGATAATAAAATTTTTATAATGCAAGCAACTCAAAAAAAACTCCCTTATAAGGTAAAAGACATTAACCTTTCAGCATGGGGTCGTAAAGAAATACAACTCGCAGAAGCAGAAATGCCCGGCTTAATGTCGTTACGCGAAGAATTTGGCGCAACAAAACCGCTCGCAGGTGCGCGCGTCGCAGGCTGCCTTCACATGACGATTCAAACAGCTGTTCTTATTGAAACATTGGTTGAATTAGGCGCGGAAGTGTCTTGGTCATCATGTAATATCTTTTCAACGCAAGACCATGCGGCGGCGGCTGTTGCGGCGGCTGGCGTACCTGTTTTCGCTTGGAAAGGATTGAACGAAGAAGAATTTGACTGGTGTATCGAGCAAACGCTTTTTGCTTTTGAAGACGACAAACCACTCAATATGATTCTTGACGACGGCGGTGACTTGACCAACATGGTTCTTGACCGTTTCCCTGAGCTCGTTCACAACATTCGCGGTATCTCTGAAGAAACGACTACGGGCGTTCACCGTTTATATGAGCGCATGGTAAAAGGCACTTTGCCGCTTCCTGCTATCAATATCAACGACTCTGTAACTAAATCGAAATTCGACAACAAATATGGTTGTAAAGAATCATTGGTTGACGCTATTCGTCGCGCCACTGACGTGATGATGGCGGGTAAAGTCGCTGTTGTGGCAGGTTATGGTGACGTAGGTAAAGGTTCTGCCGCTTCTTTGAAAGGTGCAGGTTGCCGTGTTATTGTAACAGAAATTGACCCTATTTGCGCTTTACAAGCTGCAATGGACGGTTTTGAAGTTATCAAAATGGAGAATGCGATTCCGCGCGCACAAATTGTTGTAACGGCTACGGGTAACAAAGACATCGTTTCTGAAAAACATTTCCGTTTGATGAAAGACAAAACCATCGTTTGTAATATCGGTCACTTCGACAACGAAATTGATATGCAATGGTTGAACAAAACTTATGGTTCAACAAAAGTTGAAATCAAACCACAAGTTGACCTTTATAACATTGATGGCAACGACATTATCCTTTTGGCTGAAGGTCGTCTCGTCAATTTGGGTTGCGCAACAGGACACCCTTCTTTCGTCATGTCAAATTCGTTTACGAATCAAGTATTGGCACAACTCGAATTGTGGCAAAACGAAGACAAATACGAAAATAAGGTTTACATGCTACCAAAACACCTCGACGAAAAAGTCGCTCGTTTGCACTTAGCAAAAATCGGTGTTGAATTGGAAGAGTTGCGTAAAGACCAAGCGGATTACATCGGTGTAGCCGTCGAAGGTCCTTTCAAACCTGAATATTATCGTTATTAATACCCCTCAGTAATGGGGCATATAAAAGCCGTTTCGAGTCATCGAAGCGGCTTTTTATTTGCATAACACCTTGATTTTTTAAATTTATTTCAAGGAAACGAACAAAGCCATGAGAAACTCTTTATTTTCGCGCCGCAATTGTGCCGCCTTTTTTTCAAACTAAAATTAACAAAATGTGTTTGGATACTGAGGGGGTGCTTAAAGCTTTTTTAATTTAAAATATTGATAAGTACTTGGTTTTAAATAAAGGCTGTTATGATTTTGTATAAAACGCACAGAATCAAATAGTTGCACAACTAATAACCAGTAACTATTAACCAATAACTATTGAAGAATATGGCAATAATGATAACGGACGATTGTATTAACTGTGGCGCATGTGAGCCAGAATGTCCGAACAATGCAATTTATGAAGGTGGTGTCGAATGGAAAATCAGCGATGGCGCAGATGTTCATGGCGATTATAAACTCAACGACGGGCGAATTGTGGACGCTGCGGCGGTGCAAACGCCTGTTTCCGACGATTTTTACTATATCGTACCCGACAAATGTACCGAGTGCATGGGCTTCCACGAAGAGCCGCAATGTGCTGCCGTTTGTCCTGTGGACTGCTGCGTTCCTGACCCCGAGCATGTTGAAACCGAAGCGGTTCTTTTAGAAAGAAAAGAGCGTTTGCATCTTTGATTTTTTCATTTTTACGATGATTAGAATGATAAAGACGATAAGACTCCAAGAGGGTCTTATCGTCTTTGTCATAATTGTAAATATTTTACATTGAACACAGATTAAACCTATTGGCTTGATTTTCAGTGATTTATAAAGTAAAAAAATCACTGAAAATCAATTAAATCAGTCCAATCAGCGTTCAAAAAAAAGAAAAATCAGAGAAAATCCGTCGCATCAGCCCAATCAGTGGTCAAACCAAATCTACTTCAACTTAAACTGTCCCAACCAATACAAACGTCTTGGATTCGCCGTAACAGTGGCATCAAAACGTTTATTCAAAGCCAAACGTTCTTTCGCAGAAAATAGGAAAACGGCAGGTTGCTCATCATAAATAAGGGTTTGAAACTTTTTATACAAATCTTTCCGCTTCGCTTCATCAAGTTCTGTCCCGATTTGAGCAATCAAGGCATCTGCTGTTTTATTTTCGAATTGAAAACGGTTGCCGCCGTCGGGCGTGTTCGATACAGTAGCCCAATACTCTTTCGGGTCGTCCATTGAAGCCGAAAAACCTGCATTGTTGATAAACAAATCAAAATCTCGTTTTTTCAAAGCCGCTAAAAATGCCGCTGCTTCCAAAGGTTCAAGTTCAATTTTTATACCCGCTTGTGCCGCCGTTTCTTGCAACATCAAACCGATATTTTTAGCAATACCATTGTTTGAAGGGAACGCCAAACGCAGGGTCAATTCAGTCGTTTTGCCACCGATTGACTTGTCCAAAGTGCTGTCGCCATTGCTGTTTTTCCAACCTGCCGCGGCCAAAAGCGTCTTTGCGCCTTCAATATTTAAGTCAATGGGCTTCAAATCCTTATCATAATAGCTCCGTTGGGGTACAAAAGGCCCCACACAAGGCTCTGCCAACCCGCGCATCAATTTGGCAATAATCGTCGGTACATCAATCAAATGCGCAATGGCACGGCGTGTGCGTTTATCATCTAATTTTGGATTTTTACAATTAAAACCTAAATGTGCCAACGCAAAAGAAGGAGCAGTTGTGAAATTATAAATGGTTTTAAAAGTGTCGTTTTTCGACATGTCTAAAAAGTCTTTAGGCGTTAATTTGACCATCGCATCAAATTGACCGTCACGCAACAGCGACATCGCCGCCGCTTCGTCTTTCACAGGTCGGAAATGTAATTCTTCAGGCAAAGCCATGAAAAAAGGACTTTCGGAAGCTAATTTATCGCCCCACCAATTCGCTTTTTTCTTCAAAACAATGCGTTCACCTGCTTTCCATTCTTCAAAACTGTAAGCACCACAACCCACAACGCCACCTTTTTCTCGGGAAAACTTAGGCGATTGGAAGTTATTGGCAAATTGCGACAAAGCGGCACCGATTTTAGCCGTATCAGGTTTGACCAATTCGGCAACAGAAAGCGATTTTAGTACCCCCTCAGTATCATAGACATATTCAGGCAAAATGGGCATCGTTCCGCTTTGCGTTTCTGCCAAAAAATATTTTTTATTAGAAAAAATCGTGAACTTCTTAGGGTTTGCTGCGTCAATGACGATGTTTTTAATAAAATCCAAACCACTTCTCAAGTTGCTCGCACCTGATTTTGGATTCAAAATAGCTTTGACGGTAAATACAACATCGGCAGCCGTCACAGGCGTACCGTTGTCCCACATCGCTTCGTCACGGATTTCGTAAGTGTAAGACGTGCCACCTTTCATGCTGCCCGTATCAATCGTCGCGACAACAGGGCGGCTTTTTGCCAAAATCGGCACTAATTCAAGCGTTTGTGGGTCAAAATCAAGCAATGATGGGAACATATAGCTCATCACTTGAATCGCATTGGACTCTTCGGTCGTCAATGGATTGAGCCTTTCGGGTTCATTTGATAGGCGAACAAAGGCTTTATTGCCCGTCAAGGCAGGGGTTTTGTTGTCAGATTTACAAAATTGAAAGGTAGAAGCTACACAAATAAGTAAAAAGGCAGCAAGAAGTGCTTTTTTCATGTTGTAGGCGGGATATTTTATGTCGGTGAAATATTATGATTTTTACTTGTCAAAGGTAATTTAAAGTTTCTAAATGAGCGTTTTTGAACACTAATTTTTTTGATCCACGAATTTACGGATTTACGAATCAAGACGTATGAGTTATGTCCTAATTTGTCAATTCGTAAAATCCGTAAATTCGTGGATCAACGTTGTATCGGATAAATCATCTCCTGTCGTCCGTCAATATATCGAAACGTTTTGCCATCATAAAAACCATCTTGTTCAAGCATAAAACGGAGTATTTTACCGCCCCATTCGGGTATTTCGACAGCAGCATTCAACTCAATGGAATAGGCTGTATTTGGAAACATCGGATAGTCGCCTGCGCCAACAGTCACTTTTTGATTGTCCCACATACCGATTGTCGGACCTGCGGCGTGTCCATGAAAACCAATCGGATGCGTGTAGATTGTCCCATTGATGCCTTCTTTTTTAGCTTGCGCTAAGGCATCGGCGAGGATTTGATTGCCTGATTTGCCTGTTGTGAAGTTTT
>JAYTUR010000667.1:0-5112 GCA_043744475.1 Saprospiraceae bacterium
CAAAAAGGTCAGAAATCAGCAGTACGATTGTTTCTGAAGGCGTTGAAATGCACCCCTCAGTATAAGTCAGTGCTTTGGCGATGTCTGTACCGCCGCCCAATTGGGTGCAAAACAACAAATCCACAGGGTCATTGATGTGTTCGGTCAAGTCAACGACTTCTGTGTCGAACACAATCATTTGTGTTTTGATAGAACGTAGAGATGCCATGACCGCACCAAAAACCGAAGCGTACACTACACTCGTTGCCATCGAGCCACTTTCATCTACTAACAAAATAACGTGTCGCAAGGCTTGTCCACGCCGACCTTTGCCAATCAAAGTTTCGGGTATAATCGTTTTCAGCGTGGGTTGATAGTGTTTTAGGTTGGCACGAATGGTTTTATCCCAATCCATTTCGTTCATTTTGGGACGCCGGTTGCGCACAGCACGACTTAATGCGCCACGAATCGCTTCTCTCAAAGGTTGATTCAACTTTTTTTCCAACTCTTCCACCACTTTTTTTACAATCAGCCGTGCCGTTTCTCGCGTTTGGTCGGGCATCGCTTTGTTGAGCGTCAATAAAGTGGTGACAAGGTGGATATCGGGTTGAAAACTCTCCAATAATTCGGGTTGCAGCAACATTTGGTTCAGTTCAAGGCGTTCCAAAGCATCACGTTGCATGACTTGCACCATCGGCGTGGGAAAATATTTACGAATATCGCCTAACCAACGATTGACCACCGGCGTTGATTTGCCCAAACCGCCTTTTTTGTTGGCTTCTCCACCGTACAAGGCTTCGAGTGTATCGTCCATGCCTTGTTGTTGTTCGGTCAGAACGACGATGACTTCTTCGTCTGTTTGCCCCCCCTCAGTATTTTGTTCCGATTCGGCATCTTTTCCGAGTATGAGCCGCCATTTTTTGAGTTTATCGTCCAATTTTTTTATTTTTTTTGACCACTGATTGGGCTGATACGACAGATTTGCACCGATTTTCTTATTCAGATTTTTTGAACCTTAAATGTTCTTACATTCCTTATATGGTTTAAAAACAAGACTTTTTAAACCATACAAGGAATATGAGAACATTTAAGGTTCTCGTTTTTTACAAAAAAATCAACGTCAATCTTTCGTATCAGCCCAATCAATGGTCTTATTTTCTAAAAGAGAAAACACTATCATGCCCCCAATACTCGCACTTAATCCGTAAATAATCGGCGGATAGTCTGTTTCCAAATGTGTTGTCAATAGCCACACCAATAAACCGATAATCATCGCAGCCATCGCACCCCATGCGGAGGCTTTTTGCCAATACAGTCCTGCAATCAACGGCACAAACAACGATACAAGGCTTAATTCCGACGATTGACGCACTAATTCGTAAATAGTTTTGTCCAAAGTTGAAAAAAAAACGGACACCACAGTAATAAAAACAACACTCAAACGCATGACGTACAGTAATTGTTTGTCTGTCAAGTTGGGATAAAAAGGTTTGATGATGTTTTCACCAATCACCGTCGAGGGCGCAAGTATCGCACCGCTTGCCGTACTCATTATAGCAGACATCAAAGCACCAAAAAACAGTATTTGCATCCACAAACCGCTGTGTTGCAACACCATATAAGGTATCAGCATTTGTCTGGCTTCATCGCCCCCCCTCAGTAATTCGGGATACATTATTTTGCCGCAATATGCAATGACTATCGGCATGAGCCCAACCGTTAAGTACATAAATCCAGAAATATACGCGCCCCACACTGCAGCTTTTTCGGATTTTGCAGACATCACACGTTGAAAAACGTCTTGTTGCGGCACAGAACCTAAGCCGACGGTTATCCATGCGGCAAAGTAAGCGACGATACTTTTGGCATCGGGTTTGGGCAGCATCCTAAAATGTTCGGGTTCTTGATGTGCGTGATTCATCAGCACATTCCAACCGCCAACTACATCCACAACATTGAGCATGACAAACAACATACCTAATATAATCATCACTGTTTGCACGAAATCCGTTATCGAAACTGCCCACATGCCGCCTATATAGGTGTAACACATCACCATCGTCGCGCACACGACAACGCATGTAAAAATAGGCACACCCGTCAGTATATTTAGTATCGTTGCCAACGCAATAAGTTGCGCTGCAATCCAACCCCAGTAAGATGGAATCATCATTATGGCGGATAAAGTCTCTGCACGGTGGCTGTATCGCCGCCGAAAATAGTCGCTAAACGTATAAAGATTGAGCCGATACAAGGGTTTTGCCATAAAAATGCCGATAAATATCAAACACAAGGCTGCACCGAAAGGGTCTTCGATGATACCCATCAATCCATCGTCGAGAAACGCAGTTGATGCACCCATAACGGTCTCTGAACCAAACCACGTTGCAAATAAACCTGCTGCTACGACCGTCATCGGCATCCGCCGACCCGCCATGACAAAGTCACTGGTGTTTTTGACAAAGCGCGATGCCCACCAACCTATGAACACCGTGATAATCATGTAAAGCGCAATGAATAGTAGTAGTATCTGGTTGTTTGTCAAGGCGTTTTGTTTATGTTTTTTGAAAATGACATTAACCGTTGATACCATTCCAAAAGTTTTAAAACTTTTGGAATGGTCTTTTCTTAAATTCTAAATACCCCCCTCAGTATTTTAGACTTTAAGAAGGCAACTGCAAGATTTAAGCGGGCAACTGCAAGGGTTATCCCTACTTTTTTACTGCATAATCTACTACCAGATGACAAAAAGACTGCATACCCAATACAAAACCACCTTCATCAATATAAAATTCGGGTGCATGGTGCGGTGCAACTTCGACAGCAGACTTACCTTTTGCCATACCGCCAAGTCCGAAGAACAAACCAGGTATTTTTTCTTGATATTTGGCAAAATCTTCGGCTGCAGTGGTTGGTAATTGCACGCGCACATTGTTTTCACCCGCGACTTCTTCTAATGTGGGATACATTTTTTTAGTCAATTCAGGATTGTTGTAAGTAACAGGGTTGCCGATTTCGATATTGAGGTCGGCGGTTGCGCCCGAAGCTTCGGCGATGTTTGTCACCATGCGGCGCATATTTTCGTGAACTTGTTTTTGGATTTTTGGGTCTAAAACACGAATTGTACCCGTCAGTTTGGCTTCTTCTGGCACTATATTCTCGTGTACACCCGCTTGAAACGTACCCACAGTGATGACTGCTGGAGATTCCGTCAAGGGTGTCATTCGACTAATAACGGATTGTAAACCTGTGACAATGGATGCACCAACTACAATTGGGTCAACACCATTCCACGGCATACCACCATGCGTTTGTTTGCCTTTTACAATGATTGTGAACCTATCTGAGCTGGCTTGCGAGCCACCCGATCGATACGACAGCGTTCCGACAGGTGATTGCGCGCTCATGTGAAGTCCGAAGATAGTTTCCACTTTTGGATTGTCTAAAACGCCTTCTTTTATCATATCACCTGCACCACCTGTCTCGCCTTTGGGTGCACCTTCTTCCGCAGGTTGGAAAATGAAGACAACTGTGCCCGCCAATTCACTTTTAACTTGACTCAAAACCGCTGCCGTACCCATCAGTATTGCAGTATGACAATCGTGTCCACAGGCGTGCATAACACCTGTTTCGACACCGTTAAAAGTGGTGCGAACCGTTGATTTAAAAGGCACGTCTGTTCTTTCTGTGACGGGTAAAGCATCAATATCGGCGCGTAAAGCAACGACTGGACCAAGTTTTCCGCCTTTCAAAATGCCAACAACGCCTGTTTTGGCAACACCTGTACGAACTTCCATGCCTAAAGACGTAAGATGTTCCGCGATAATCTTAGCGGTACGTGTTTCTCGATTGGACAATTCAGGATTTTGGTGAAAATCGCGCCGCCACGCCACGACTTTGGCTTGCATCCCTTCAGCCAATTTGTCCATTTTAAGTTTCAAACCCGCATTTGGATCTTTTTGGGCAAAAACAGTAAGGGTAAAGCAGAGAGAAAGGATAAAGACGATGCTTTTTTTTGCAAAAAAACGGTTGGATGTAAGTTGTTCGTTACTCATTTTTTTCATTGTATGGATGATTTGATAATAGATGTTTAAGTACAGAGTAGTAAGTATAGAGTATTGAGACTGCTTCTAAGTTATTAAAAATCAAGGTATTGCAAGTCTCAATACTCACGACTATTTACTCAATACTACTTAAATTTGGATAAAAATAGACAAATGTGTGGAAAACGTATTGGTATCAGATGATGAAGTTGAGCAAAAAAAATCCCGAAATTTTCTGTAACAGAAAATTTCGGGATTAAGCGTATTTTATCTTATTCACCTTTTAGGCTTCAGCTGCGGGCGTTTCTGTCGCTGGTTTAGCTTCTGCTATACCTGTTTCTTTCACTTTTTTCGGACGGCTTTTGCCATGTGAACCTAAGATGATTTTACCGCGTTTTGACCTTTTGTCACCTTTACCCATTGTTTTATTTATTTATTTTATGAAAAAATGCATTTTTTTTAAAAAGAGTGCAAAAATAGGTTTTTTAAAAAGGGAATTAACTAAAAGTGTGCATTTTTTTTACAAATTCCAAAAACAGACCCCCCCTCAGTATTGAAGTAGTCATGAGTAAATAGTCCTGAGTATTGAGATTTAAAACTCATCGTAGGGCAAATAGATATATTTCTAAATACTCACTACTACGTACTAAATACGACTTAAAACTTCGCTACTTCCCAAAACGCCTTTTTCGGTTTAAAATCCGCATCAAAAAGCAATGGGAAATCTTTGCGACCTGGCACAGGGAAGTTATCCAACCAGGAAGACCTATCCGACAAATTCCAAAACGTCACGCTCGTTACCACATTTTTATGCTTTCTGAACACTTCAAACAGCATTTTATATTTTTCAGCTTGTTGAGCTTCCATATCTGCCGTGTATTCCGCCTTGCCTTTGAAGGGCTCTGTGGTACGCTGATGATGTTTCGGATACACCGACACATCAACTTCTGTTATTTGAACTTCGAGACCCAAAGAAGCAAATTTATTGATAGATTCCTCCAATTCTGCTGCCGTTGGTTCATAGATTGACCAATGCCCTTGCAAACCCACGCCATGAATCGGCACACCTTTATCCTTCAATTTTTTAACC
>JAYTUR010000668.1:0-5108 GCA_043744475.1 Saprospiraceae bacterium
TATAATATCATCAGGAACATGGCGTGGGGAATAGGCTTCGCGCAAAGCCTTTTTGATTTTAGATTTTAAGGCATCGTCTAAAACCACCCCCTCAGTACAAACGACGAAAAGAGGCATAAAATGCTCACCACCTTTCAATTCCAAATTGACAATTAAGGCATCTTTAAGTTCTGTAATGGCATCCAAAACGCGGTAAATTTCAGCCGTTCCGATGCGCACACCTTGACGATTGAGTGTTGCATCGCTTCGTCCATAGATGATAAGTGATTGACGCTCAGTGATTTTTAACCAATCACCATGCCGCCATACTGAGGGGTACATTTCAAAGTAAGAAGCGTTGTATTTTTCAAAATTTTCGTCTTTCCAAAAGAAAACAGGCATGGAAGGCATCGGTTTTGTCACCACCATCTCCCCGACTTCGTTGAGAATCGGATTGCCCAATTCGTCCCAACTTTCCATCGCACAACCTAAGCATCGGCATTGAATTTCACCTTCTACAACAGGCAACAAAATATTGCCGCCCACCCAAGCCGTACACACATCCGTACCGCCCGAAATGGAAGCCAACCAAACATCTTTTTTGATGTGTTCATAAATATAAGAAAAGGCTTCATCCGGCAAAGGCGAACCTGTCGAACCGATTGAACGAAGCGAACGCAACTTGATATTAGCCGTTTTTGTATCAAAACCCGCTTTCATACACGAAACAATATACGGTGCACTTGTACCAAAGTGATTTACAGAGGTGTCATTTGCTAATTGCCACAAAAAATCAAGCGAAGGATAGGCGGGCGAACCATCATAAATGAGCAGAGTGCCGCCAAGTAGCAGACTTGAAACCGCAAAATTCCACATCATCCAACCAGTCGTAGAATACCAAAAAAAGGTTTCACCTGCATTGAGGTCATTGTGAAATGCTAAATATTTTAAATGTTCTAACAAAATGCCACCATGCCCATGCACAATCGCTTTGGGTATGCCCGTTGTGCCTGAGGAGAATAAAATGTAGAGTGGATGGTCGAAATCAACAGGTTCAAACGTTAATGCTCCCCCCTCTTGCTTCGTTCCTCGCAATGACGCTTCGTTCCTCGCAATGACATTCAGCGCATTTTGCCATATTTCGTAGGAAAAAGATACTGTTTTATTAAAATTTTCAAATTTTTTGTCCAAAAAA
The DNA here is from genome assembly GCA_043744475.1 of Saprospiraceae bacterium. GTDB lineage: Bacteria > Bacteroidota > Bacteroidia > Chitinophagales > Saprospiraceae > JAAFJT01. The sequence goes on from JAYTUR010000668.1 coordinate 1,175, forward strand.
GGAATGATGACGACTGTTTTTAAAGTCGGTAATTGTTGTGCAATGGCTTCAATAGTTTCCAAACGATTAAAGGCTTTTCCACCGTAACGATAGCCATCAGCAGCAAATAAAATTTTAGGTTCAATTTGAGCGAAACGGTCAATCACAGAAGCTGTTCCGAAGTCAGGCGAAGCACTTGACCAAATCGCACCCAAACTGGCAGCTGCTAAAAATGCCACAACCGCTTCGGGAATATTGGGCAAATAACCCACAATTCGATCGCCTTTGACGACACCCTTTTCTTTCAAAAAAGCAGCTATATGCATCACTTGATTGTACAATTCATCCCAACTCATTGTACTGAGGGGAGCATCTTCGGACAAAAACTTAATGGCAGGGCTGAAATCTGTTCGACCATTAAAGATATGTTCGGCATAATTGAGCGTTGCACCCTCAAACCAACGGGCGTGTGGCATGTTATCATCAGACAAAACTTGCTTGTAAGGTGTATAAGATTTGACCTTAAAATATTGCCAAATAGATGCCCAAAATGCTGCAGGTTTTTCGACGCTCCATTGATAAAGCTCTTCGTATTTTCGAAAATCTAGTTGATGATGGCGATGTAACCAACGCATATATCGGTGAATGCGTGTTAAATTTTTTGATGTGACGGGCAGTTCCCATAAGGTTTTAGGCGTTTGAAGTTGCACCATAAAGCAATTCTTTTGATTATTTTAAAATTCGTAAAGTACAAAATTAGGTATTAGCTTAAAAAAACCTTGATTTATTTGTCAAACGTTTTAAAATAAAGTATAATTGTGGTCAAAATTATCATAATATAAATATTTGATTTCCATTTAAAACCAAGTAAAATGATTGAAAAAGCAAACGTCGCTACTAAGATATTACTCGCTGGCTCCATGTTATGGGTCGGCACAATGGTTTTTAGGTCAGACCAAAACCTAAAAAAAGCCCTTACGGAAATTGGTGAAGCCAAATCTCAAATCAAAGAAGCAAAAAGCAATATTGATTCGGCAAGCCACAATATTGATTTAGTTAAAACGGAACTGACAAAATTAAGTGCCGCGGCTGACCGTGCCACCACTGAACTGAACTATTTAAGGGTTGAACGAGAGCACATGAAAACGAGTTTTGATGTTATGATTAAACGTAGTAATGAAGTGATTGTCAATACAAAATCATCTTTGGAAAATACCAAACAAAACCGTCTAAATCTTTTAGCTGTCATTAATGCAATGAAAATAGATAGAGAACCAAAAAATGAATGATGAATGATAAAATATTGATAAACAATCTTTTATAAAAACCTAAGAAGTCATGAAAAACCACCTTGTCATTATTTTTTGTCTCTTTTTCTGTCAATCTCTTATGGCTCAAGATACCTTAATTGGTGTCAATTTCAAACATTTACACCGTATTGAAGCTGCTTTTAAGGAAAGCCCGGAAATTCCACGTCCGTTTGCTAAAGGCTCTGTTTTGACCATTGAAACGGATATGGTTTATCTTATTAATGACAAACGTTACACCTATTATAAAAGGCTCGAAGACCTGCGTGACCTTATCGAAACAGACAACCAAGACTCTATTGTTTCAGCACTCATCCGACACTATGAATCATCGCTCGATTCTTGCAAAAGCTATTATGTAAAGCTGTTGGCAAATGCTGATAAAACGGATAAAGTGGGTCAAAATTTTCTTGATGAAACCAAAAAAGTAGCAGATAAAGGTGTCACAACGCTCAATTCTGCTTCCGAAAATCTTGCAAAAGCCAATCAAAACTTAGATAAATCATTGGAACATTTGACGAATGCCGAAAAATACATGAAGAAAAGCCTACGTTTAAAATGGCTTGACCGCATCATTATTGGTACGGCTTGTTTGGTTATTGGCTACGCAGTTGGTTCGCTTTGATTTTATACCAATGCCATCGTTTGTCCTGCTATCCAACCGCCTGTCCAAGCGGCTTGAAAGTTAAAACCGCCTGTAACAGCATCTATATCAAGGATTTCACCCGCAAAAAAGAGATTTTTCAACAACTTGCTTTCAAAGGTTTTGAAGTTGACTTCATCGCGTTTGACACCGCCGGCGGTCACAAATTCCTCTTTGAAGGTGCTTTTCCCTTTGACCTCAAAACAACTTTGTGCCAATTGTTCCGCAAGGATTTGAATTTGTTTTTTAGAAATATCCGCCCAAATCAAATTTTCGCTAATATTTGCTTCTTCTAAAAAGCGCAACCACAGCCTTGAAGGTATGCCATACTGAGGGGTCTTGACGATGAGTCTTTTTAGATTTTTAGTTTTAATATCAAACGTCAAAGCGTCTTTTACTTCTTCAACATTATATTGTCCAATCCAATTAATACGTATAATAAATTGATAATCAAAGTCATAGAGTTGTCGTGCGCCCCAAGCTGATAATTTCAGAATAGCAGGACCCGACATACCCCAATGCGTAATCAATAGTGGTCCAGACGTTTTAAGTTTTGAATTCTCGACGTGAATAAAAGCATTAGGCACACTCAAACCCGCCAAGCCGTCAATACGTTTGTCTTTGATATTAAATGTAAAAAGAGACGGCACAGGCTCGATTATGGTATGCCCTAATTTCTTCAACAAATCCCAAAGGGCAGTGGAACTGCCTGCTGCGACCATCACTTTATCAGCTATAAAATTTTGCCGGTTAGTTGTTACAAGCCATTGATTACCCATTTGTTCTAAATCTTCAACTCGATACCCCCTCAGTATATTCACCCCTAAACGAGCCACTTCATTTTCCAAACAATCAATTATTGTTTGAGATTTATTGGAAATGGGGAACATACGCCCATCGTCTTCTGTCTTTAGTTCAACGCCTCGTTTTTGAAACCATTCTATCGTTTCTGCTGCTGAAAAACGCATAAATGGGCTTAACAATGCTTTTTCTCCACGCGGATAATTTTTGACCAATTCTTGTGGCATAAAACAGGCATGGGTCACGTTACAACGTCCGCCGCCCGAGACTTTTACTTTTTGTAAAACGTCTTTCCCGCGCTCTAAAATGATGATTTCGGCAGTTGGATTGGCATCTGCTGCGGTTATGGCTGTGAAAAAACCAGCCGCACCGCCACCTATAATGATGATTTTAAGATTCAAAGTTTCGATTTTTTTGCAAAATTAGTTTTTTAAAGACAAAAGACACCCCCTCAGTAAGAGAAGATGTCTTTTGTCTTTTTTGAAAAATGATAATTAATGTCCACCGCCGCCAGCACTCACTTCAATACCTCCTTCTGTTTTATCAACAAAAAAGCATGAACCCGCCGCTAAAATCAAACAAATACCCGCTAAAACAAGGGCGTTGCGGGGGTCATCGCCTAAAAGTGATTTATAATACAAAGGCACTGTAATCATGTTTATGATTTGTGGTACCACAATGAAGCCGTTGAAGATACCCATATAAACCCCCATACGTTGTGGCGGAACAGAATTTGCCAACATCACATAAGGCATGGAAAGGATGGAGCCCCACGCAAAACCGACCAATAACATGGCGATTGCAAAGGTTTGGCTGTCGTCAGACATCAAAGTTGAGATAAACCCAATCCCGCCAATCGTTAAGAAAATGGCGTGAATCACGCGATGGCTCAAGCTTCTTGCCAAATAAGGAATCAATAACGAAACGCCGATACAACCGACGTTAAAGAATGTAAAGCAAAACGCCCCATAAGCCGTTCCTTCTTCAAACCCAGGCGCATTTTGGTTCGGTGCATTGTAGGCATGACGTGCAACGGCTAAGGAAAAATATTGCCACATCAAAGGCAAGCCGTACCACGTAAAAAACTTAACCCACCAGAGTTGACGCATGACTTTTGGCATTTCACGCAAAGCCACACCGACCTCAGCGAACATGTGAGTAATGCTAAAACCTTTTGCTTTTTCAGCTTTGAAGGCTTCCATAT
>JAYTUR010000669.1:0-5094 GCA_043744475.1 Saprospiraceae bacterium
CGTCGGCAAACCTTCCCGTTTAAAAGCAACGCAATAAGGCGAACAGGAATGAATCCCTTTTGTCGGCAAATCGAAACACTTATTCGTATCCACCATCCAAGTATTTTGCACAACTGACGCACAATGCTTCAAAAAAGCATTGATTTCCGTCTTTTTACCAAACGTCTCGGCATGATTTACTTTTAAGGTCAATTGCCCATCATCGTTGTCAATCCGAAGCTGCACGTAAAGCCCATACTTCGGTTGCAAACCGACATCCTTTAAATCCGAAATAGATTCGGTGAATTGAATGAGTTCTTTTATCATAATTTAAATTTTTTACAAAGATGAACCCCACGGTACGGCAACATAAGCCGAACCCCTCAGTATTTTTAAAAAATTATTTCAACTCCGCCACATACCCAAACCCGCCACTTGTTCCTTTCCCAAACCCTGCAAAATAGCCGACTTCGTGCCATGCCACGGGGCAGGTCAAAGAGAAATCGAATTTAAAACCAATGGTTCGTATCGGCTTGTCTGAACCGTTTTGTGGGACGATAGCGGACCATTTGCGTGGCTCTGATAGTATTTTCAAATCAACATACTGAGGGGGTAGCAGCTTTTCATCTTTTTGCAAAGTCGAAAGCACTTTGGCTTCTAAACTGTTGAAAAACAGGTCTTTAAAATTGCGGTCATGGGGCGAACGGAATTGTGGATAGCGATCTGCATCTGTTTTTTCGGTCAGACAAATGCCTGTCAATGCGCGATAATGCATTGTTTCCTTAAAAGATAGTGGTTTCACAATTTCCACGCCTTGTACTTGAAAAACGACTTTGGTGCCATCGGCAACGACTTCCAAGACTTGGTTTTTGAACAGCCCTTCCACAAATTTCTCAACTTGTTTGTCAACACAAAAACTGACTTCCCAATCCACTATGCCTGTTGGAAAGGTCAATTGTTTCCGCACATCGTCGCGCCGAAATGGGCGACCCATTAGTAAATCAAAGGTGAACAACTTAAATTTTTTGCTGCCTTGTGCATCATAGCCTTGATTGTGCAGCCATTCGCTGAAAACAGGGTCGGCGCGTTCCAAAACTTTATAGATGACGGCGCGAAGGGCGTAGCTGTGTTCATACGCCAAAACGCTGTTGGGCTGGGTTTTTAACGTGAGTTTTAGACGCATTTTTTTTAGTGGATAATGGATAGTTGAAAATGGATAATTTTGTTTTTTGTTGATGGCACAAAGCTACGTTCGTCGGTTAGGTTTGATGAGCGATACCCCTCAGTAATTTTTTCAAAAATCTTTATCCAGTAACTTTTGTGCTTCCCTACGAATATGTTCGATAAGTATTTCGGGTTCTAAAATCTCGACAACATCGTGGTAGTAACCCAAAATAAAATTGGTGAGTCCGAAGAACTGATAATTGACGCGACATTCGAGGTCGTACAAACCTGTGCCTTCGGGCGCAGGGCGTAAATGCCCGCGCGTGAGCGGAAAACGTTCAATTAATTCATTGTACGCTCCCACTTTGAGTCGTAGGTGGATTTTGACTTGGTTGTTTTCTTGAATCCGAAAAGGGTCAGTGGCAACGATGCTGTGGTGACCTTCACAGGTCCACGGCGACGGTAATATGTCGAGTTGTGAAATACGCGAAATACGAAAATGGCGGATGCCTTTTTTAACCAAATCGTAGGCATGAACGATGTCTTCTTCTGGGCTGATGTGAAAAGCTTCGACGGTTCGATTGCTGACAGTACTACTGTTGGTTGAGTGATAATCTTTCAGGACGACGACTTTTTGTTCTTCTTTGGCACGTTCGAGTTTGTCCATTTTGGTTAAAAAGCCTTTGTCGAATACGTGGTTCATCTTTGAAACGTCGTAGATTCGACTGATTTTACGCATCAATCGTTCTGCGGTCTTTTCATCGTGCTTGATGTTTTGCAACCCTTCAATGATAAGGTTTTCTTCCTTTGCGCTGAATACGAGCAACGATTTGAGGTATTCATACGACTTGTCCAATTCGATAAAATATCGATAGTTTTTGTCGTATTTCAACTCAAAACCTGCGTTTTTGATGGCAGTGAAGTCATCGTCAATAGCGTCAATGCTCACGTTGTGTTTAAAAGCGAATTGCTTTTTAGTGTAGATTTTTGGGCTTTGAATGATGGCTCTTAAAACGAGCAAAGTGCGCGTGCTGCTGGTATGTTCTCTTTCGGTTGTCATAAGTCTTTGTTTTTGAGAAAAGAAAGTGGAAAAAATGGTTTCTTATTTAAAAACAAAGCTAAGAATTTACTTTTAACAGAAAATTTTTTCGGCTTAGAAAAGCAGTTCCGTAAAATTATAAACAAGAAAAGTAAGAAAAAACTTTCTGTTACCACTACTTCAAACTCAGTATTCTACGTCCTGCATCATTCAAAAGTATCCCCATTTGTCGAACAGCCACATCATTGAGTTGAAATAATCTTTCTTCTTGGGGCATTTTTTGACGAATGAGTTCCGCATTAAGATTTTCAATATTACTTAGAATGAGCAATTGTTCCAGTGTTGCGTGGTCGCGCATATTGCCTTTTAGGTTAGGGTTTATGAGTTGCCATTCTTTCGCAGTCATGCCAAAAACGGCCATATTGAGCAAGTCCGCTTCGCTGGCATAGACGCTGCTTTCGATTTTTTTACCCCTCAGTATTGTTGGAATAAGATAGTTCCGAATGGCTTCGGTATGTATGGAATAGTTCAATTTTGACAATTCGCGCCTCAAACTCCATTGTTGTTGACCCAAAGGCGCGTACTTTCGTCTTCTTTAAGTCTTTGATATTCGGTAATGAGATACAGTTTTAAGCGAGGCGAAATCCAAGTACCAAACTCAAAAGCAATATCTCGGTGGGCAAAAGTACCGCCATAACGGCCCGATTTTGAAAATATGCCGATAGCCCCTGTTGCTTCAATCCATTTTTTAGGCGACATCCAAAAAGAGTTCAGCCCAAATTCTTCTTTAAACCCCTCGAATCCGTGGGGTTTAAAATTTGGGTTGTTTAGTTCTTCCCAAAGGCGCATAAATTCTAGTGTATTTCTATTTCTCATCCAACTTGTAATGAGTTCATCTGCACCACCAGAGGCTTTTATCATGTCGGTCAATGAAATAAAATCGCGCTCATTGTTGTCAATGACGGTAATTTCGGTGCGTTGGTCGCATCGTTTCAAGAGCATTTGAAAATGAAAGAACAGTCCACATTCGGATTGGAATGGATTCCTTTGGGGGTCGTTCTGAATGGCTTTTTAGTCGAAACTTTTCAGATTGACAACAACCGTTTGGGTACAATCTACCTCGGCTTTGGCTCTGGCAATTTTTGGAAAACGGTGAATAATGGCTTGACATGGAAACCCATTTTTGAAAATCAAGCCGCTTATGGCATTGGTGATGTTGCGCTCGCACCTTCTAATACCAATATCATTTACCTCGGTACGGGTGAAACCTTAAAAAAACCGCGCAATTTTACGATGCCTGGAACAGGCGTTTATAGGTCAGATGACGGTGGTGAAAATTGGCGGCATATCGGTCTCGATGATTCGTGGCATATTGGTAAAATCGTGGTGCATCCCACAAATCCCGATATTGTTTATGTAGCTGTTTTAGGTCATTTTTGGTCGTCTAATGCAAATCGCGGTGTATTTCGTTCTATGAATGGTGGAAAAACATGGGAACACGTCTTGTTTGTGGATGATAAAACAGGGGCAAATGACATTGTTATTTCTCCCTCAAATCCTAAAACTTTGTATGCTTCAATGTGGGAAAATAATCCGGGCATTAATGGCAAAAAAAGCGGTATTTCTCGGAGTACCAACGCAGGTAAAACTTGGACTATATCAAATACAGGATTGCCCGAAGATGATGGAAAAGGCAGAATCGGTTTGGCTGTTTCTTTTACAAACCCCAATAAAGTGTATGCTTTGATGGATCATCGAAACAAAGATGCGAACCTCGGTGCTGCCGAAGTGTATCAAAGTCTAAATGGCGGTAAAACTTGGAACAGAACGCATAAGCATGAATTGATGATAAATTCTGTTGTCGGTTGGTATTTCGCGGATATTTTTGTTGACCCAAAAAATGATGATGAAATATATGCTTTGGGTGTCAGATTGGCGCACAGTATAGATGCGGGCAAGACATTTAACCTCATGGGTGGCGATGTGTATCATCTGTTCCCAAGCCCTGCCGAACCCTTGCATCTTGACCAAAATGAATTGTGGATTAATCCCAAAAATTCCAATCATTTGGCGTTGGGCAATGATGGGGGATTTTATGTAGTTAGGATAAAGGGCAAACGTGGCTGCATTATAACAGTATCCCAACAGGCGAATTTTACGATATTACTTTGGACAATAAAACACCTTACACCATCTACGGCGGCACACAAGACGATGCGACGGCTTATGGTACTGCTAAAGAATGGCATCCAAGAGTGGATAATGGTTGGAAATACTTGTGGATTGACCCGTGGAGTGGGGGAGATTGGTGTATGTCAGCCGTTGACTTGATAGATTCAAATACCGTGTATTATAGCGTACAAGAAAGTCAATAGCCCTTGCCATATTATATCAACCACAATGAATTGTTGAAAAAAGGGAAATATACAATAGAATTGACTGTGCAGGGCAAGATTTTAAGGAAGGTGTTTGAGGCCGGTGGAGTAAAAAATACTGAGGGGGGCTTTTCAAATTTAAAATCAATAAATCTACCTATAAAAATAAAAAATGAATAAATTATTAGGTAGCTTTTATCTGGAAATTCCACCTGAATAAGCCCGACAATATGCTAAAAAACTTCAAATTTCAATCATTATCAAAACCATAATACGTACGCTATTTGGAAGTAAAACTCATTCTAAGGACACGGCCTAACAGTGTCTTAGTTTATGACCATCACTATGCTTTACGTGCCGACATTTATAAGGTTTTGTAACGTGCCGATTATTAACAGGCAAACCTTTTGACCAAAAGGCTGTTTGAGCATAAAAGTCACTTTATATAAAATAAGAACATTCTCATTACACTGTCACTTACCAATACACTTTGCTTGAAATTGGAGTAAAACTGGGCTAAAATGTATAAAAAACTCC
>JAYTUR010000670.1:0-1322 GCA_043744475.1 Saprospiraceae bacterium
CTAAAAAATCAAAAAAAGAATCTGAGTCAAAGGTAAAAACACAAAATGATGAAATTGTTGCAAAATCTGAATCTAAGAGTGAAAAAGAAAAGAAAAAGAAAGCTATTTTAACGGCTATGGCACGCCTAGAGTCGAGCAAGGCAACAGTTAATTATAAAAAATATGACCCGAAGGAAATAGCTATCTATACGACTTCAACGACTTTGGATTGTAACCTCGCATTTGATGGCATGGATAATTTTACGGGCAAAAAGAAGCAGGAAACGACACCTATTACTTTATTTACACATACCGATGATTTTATGCGTGCCGCCTTGAAAGATAAAGATTTTGTCACTTGCGAAGCCACTGCAACCCGTGTGGAAGGCAGTCGAATTGTTTATTTAAACTTAACGATGACGATTCAAACCAAGGATGCCCAAAGGACTTTTGGTTTTTTAGATAGAGGTGCTTTGATTATTTTCAGATTGATAAATGGTAAAAAAATCACTTTGCCAACAAGCAAAACGGATATAGGCGTTGTTGATGTCAATAAAGGTACAACAACATTTCGAGCGCAGTTGGCTGTTGCGGAAACGTTAGATTTGACACAATCTGAATTGGATGTCGTACGTGTGTCATGGAGTGTCGGCTATGAAGATTATGAGATTTTTGATATGGATGTGCTCCGCAATTTGTTAAAATGTTTGGATAAAAAATAAATTATGGAGTGGACAGAAAACGGCATCCGCATCTTCAAATTAAGTGTTGAAGATGCAGAATGGTTATCATTGATTGCGAAAAAGGCTTACTTCGATAACTATACACATCTTTGGCACGATGACGGGGCTTGGTATGCCGAACGATGTTTTAATGCCGAACAATTGCGCACAGAACTTTCGGACGACAATGCCTTATTTTATGGTGTAAAAGATGGAACTGACCCGCTCGGTTTTTTGAAAATTAATATCAACTACCCCCTCAGTAAAACGACGTGCCAATCTAAAGATTTATCATTATTGACCTTTGAAACAGAAGAAATCCCGAATGCCCTTGAACTCGAACGGATTTACTTGACAAAAAAAGGGCAAGGTAAACGTATTGGGCAGCGTTTGGTGCAGTTGACTGTTGATGCCGCCCGTTCAAGAGGGATAGATATGGTGTGGTTAAAAGCCATGACGTTGAGTCCAGCTGTCAGTTTTTATGAAAAAATGGGTTTCAAAATTTGCGGAACAATGCGTTTGGATTTTGAACAAATGAAAATTGAGATGCGTGATATGGTAGCAATGAAAAAAGGGATTTTCGTTTAAATTACTCGTATTACGCAAGCGGCAAAATACTCA
>JAYTUR010000671.1:0-1322 GCA_043744475.1 Saprospiraceae bacterium
GAAATTTACATCAAAACACGTTTTTGATGTGTATGATTTTGTGATATAAAAAAGTGTTTAATTCTACCCCTCAGTAAAAACAAGAAAATTCCGCTTGACGAAGCGTCTATCATATTCAAAGCCCTTATTTTCTTATTTTTTAAAACTTAAAAAACAATGAAAAAATACCTCATTCTACTCATTCCAATGCTACTGATGTTGGCGGAATGTCGCAAACCCGACAAAACGACCTACATCAAAACAAGCGGCAAAGTCCTTGAATTTGGCTCAAACAAACCGATAAAAAATGCCAAAGTTGGCATTTATGAAGAAGGCGGTGCCTTTCTTGGCAGCACTTGGACAAAGCTCGTGGACACGACCCGCACCGATGCGAATGGCTTTTATCATTTTGACAAAGGCAATTTAGACAAGGGCAGTTCCTTCTTCATTTCGGCATTTGCCGATAAATACTACACATACGACCCGAACAACTATCTCGTCACAGGGCAGGAGGTGACAAACCTAAACATTGTACTTGACCCTTTTGCTTGGATTAAGGTGCATGTGAAGAATGTTAATCCGTTTAATGACAGAGATTCTATTCTTTTAGGTAATGTCGTAGGTACGATACCAATGACACATGTTGGTAGAAACGTTGAGTTGAACTATATTAATAAAGTTCAAGGAAACTTAGCAATACGTGCAACTTGGACTGTTGCGAAAAATGGTAGAGGGCAATCATTTGTAGACACAATCATAATCCTTGCCCATGACACTTTAAATTACGAAATTCTTTATTAACAAACTTTAATTCTTAAAACAATGAAAAAGACTTTAACTTTGGTGAGTACACTGCTACTCACCCTGATATTTTTTTGTACCAAAATGACAGCACAAACACAAGGAATGTATGATATATCAGTTTCTGCTGATGGGTTTCTGAATCGAACCACAACCATACATCGACAGGTCAGGTTTACTGCCCGCTCGCTCCCAAAAGTCGAAATTGAACTCGGGTTGGTCGCTCTGGCTCACAATCTGAGGAAAAAAGCCGCCGCTTAGACCTAATTAGACCCAAAAAACCGATTGTCAAGGAAATCAAGCCCTTCAGAATCAATCATAGATAAAAAATATGAATACTTAAGAATGTGCCAGTAGGATTAGCTCAAATGAAAAAGGCTGCCCTTTTGAGACAGCCTCTTCTTTTGTTGTTTATACTGAGTACTCTGACCAAAAAGTTCATTGAAGTAATTTGAGTAAAAGCACGTTAGTGCTGCCACCGTTTATAGAACAACAACGCATCTCTTTTTTTGTGAAGGTGCGTAGCACCGACACCCATAATA
>JAYTUR010000672.1:0-1316 GCA_043744475.1 Saprospiraceae bacterium
CGCCTGTTTTGACGTGGCGTTTTGGTGCGAATCTTTTAGTTGCCATTTTATTTCAAAAAATTTGAATGTCAATGATGGAAAAGGCTTTTATACTGAGGGAGTCAAAGTATACACTCTTAGCCCTCGCCTTTCTGAAATTTAAAGCACTTCAGGTGCCAATGAAACGATACGCATATAATCGCGTTCGCGCAATTCACGCGCAACAGGTCCGAAAATACGTGTGCCGCGGGGTTCATCAGCTGCGTTCAAGAGGACGCATGCGTTGTCGTCGAAACGAATATATGAACCGTCTTTACGACGAATTTCTTTGCGTGTACGAACGATAACGGCTTTCGATACCGAACCTTTTTTGACAGCACCTGGAGAAGTGTCTTTAACCGTCACAACAATTTTATCGCCAATAGAAGCATAACGACGTTTTGAACCGCCTAAAACGCGAATACAAAGTACTTCTTTTGCGCCGCTATTGTCTGCTACTCTTAGTCTTGATTCTGCCTGTATCATTTTCTTTTACAGTTGAATATTATTTGAATAATCGAGCGGTCAGTATGCTGTACGAATTTTATAAGTACATTTAACATCTGACATCGAGCATTGAATGATTATTTCGCTTTTTCGATGATTTCAACGAGTCTCCACCGCTTCATTTTACTGAGGGGGCGTGTTTCCATGATTAAGACTGTATCGCCAACACCAGCGGTGTTCACTTCGTCATGTGCATGGAATTTCGACGTTTTTTTCATGTACTTGCCATACATCGGGTGCATAATTTTACGCACAACTTTCACCGTAATTGTCTTTTCGGGTGCGCTACTTGACACAACACCGATACGGGTTTTCCTAAGATTTCTATCAGCACTCATTATCTGAATCAGATTTTAAGATTTATAGACATTTTTTGAAACGACCGTAGTCTTAAAGTCTAAAATCCGAAAACCTAATATTACGCTTTTTTCAAACGGGCGCGACGGGCGCGGATGCGTGAACGCATTTCCAAGTCTTCAACCGTATACTCAGCCATTTCGCGTTTGCGCAATTCTGTAAGAGCGCGAGCGATATTTTGGCGTGTTTTTTTGAATACGCTGTTATCGTTGATGCCACGAATTGCTTTTTCAAAATTCATTTTCTGAATTTCACTTTTCGAAGCTGAAACGGTTGCTTCGAGTTCTTCTTCGGGCATATCGTGCCAGGTGTTTTTTTCGCTTGCCATTTTAAAATAACTATTTAAAACGTTGATTGTCAAATTATTAATTAACCAACATAGTCGGTACGTGTAACGGTTCTCGTTAAGCACGGTAGTTTTTGAGCACCAAGGC
>JAYTUR010000673.1:0-19736 GCA_043744475.1 Saprospiraceae bacterium
CCGTCTTTGGACAAACCGATTGGTATGGGTTATGTAAAAAGAGGGTTTGACAAGGAAGGAACTGAGATTTTTATCGCTTTTGGTGGTGGTAAAAAATTGGCGGCGAAGGTGGCGAAGTTGCCGTTTTTGTAAAAACAAAAGCCGCTTCCTTTTGATTTTGAAGCGGCTTTTGCACTTTTACTGAGGGGCATTTTGCTTCTTTTTGCTTTTGCATTAGGCTTTGAAAGTTTCTAAATTTAGCATAAATTTGTTAAAAAATCGAAATCATGTTGACAATACCACAACCACTATCCAACCTACAATTAGAATTACTAAAAGTCTATTCTGCCGGCGTACCCGACGAATGGCTATTAGACATTCGAGAAATGATTGCGCGTTATATGCTTGAAAAAGCACGCGATGAAGCGGATAAAGTATGGAAAGAGAAAGGATATTCTGAAAAGACAATTGAAAAATGGCTTAAAGAAGCATAATACATGAAAGTCGTTTTGGATACCAATATCATTTTGAGTTCGGTTTCACGTTACTCACCTCATCGAATTGTCTTCGATAAATTTGAACAAGGTGACTACACACTTTGCCTAACAACCGAAATTTTACTTGAATATGAAGAAAAACTTGATGAAATTTTCAGTCCAACGCTCTCTGATTTAATTGTTGGGGCTATGATTTTGAAACGGAATACGATTTTTCAAGAGGTTTATATTCGTTGGGCTTTGTTATCAAAAGATGAGGATGACAATAAGTTTGTGGATTGTGCAGTTGCTGCTAATGCTGATTATTTAGTGACAAATGATAGAGGTTTTCGAATTCTGAAAAATATACCTTTTCCGAAACTTAAAGTCATTCGTATTGAAGAATTTCAGAATATTCTTGAAAATCTGTAATTTATACATTGCTAAAATAACAGCCGCTTTCCAAAGTACAGGAAACGGCTTTTATTTTATAAAATGACGGATTAACCTCAATTTAACTTATAATTCAACCCCTTCGCCTCCACTGCCGCAATCAAATCAGAATCCACATTGACTTTTCTATCCGTCGAATACAAGTGCAAAGTTTGCCGATTAGTGGCATCAATCAACTGCGTTTTGAGCTTATGTTTGCCTTTGAATTTTTGACACATTTTTTCAAGGTCTTGAATCAAAGCTTCAGTAACAATTTCAATCGGTATCATCAAAGTAATGCTTTCTGTCAACGAATTGCCTAAGGAAGCCAATTGTTTCACGTCTTTTATTTTCAATTCAAACTCCTCTGAATTCCATTTTTGTTTCATTTCACCTTCAATTAAGACCGAAACGCCTGGTTGCAAAATGGGGCTGAAACGCGCATAATCCTCGTTGAACAAAGCAAATTCCTGCGAACCTTTGTAGTCTTGAATCACAAACGAACCAAAACCTGTTCCTTTCCTCGAAATGCGATGACTGACAGATGAGACAAAAGCAGCAACTTTAACTCGTTGATTTTTAAGGTCTTGAACTTTATCAAGCGTTGTATTCGCATAAGCCAATTCCACTTTAAAATCGTCGAGTGGATGACCTGATAGATAAATGCCGACGCAATCCTTTTCGTAATTCAATTTTTGAATCAAATTCCATTCTTCGACCTTTGGTACTGAGGGGTCCTCCAACATCGCATCATTCGTCGCTTTTCCAAAAAGGGAAGTCGTCGCTTCTGCTTTCTGCGTTTGATAACCCACACCATATCTCAAAAGATGCTCGATAAACGTATCAAATTTGTCGGATTGTGCAAAATAAGCCGCACGTGGCAAACCAAAACCATCAAAAGCGCCTGATTGCGTCAGTGATTCCATCACCCGTTTATTGACTGTTCGTAGGTTTTGACGACGGACAAATTCATATATATCATTATAAGGGCCATTCTCTCTGCGCTCTTCAATCAAGGCTTCAACCGCCGCTTCGCCCACGCCTTTTATGGCAGAAAGGGCAAATCGCACATCACCTTTTTTATTGACAGAAAATTTAATATTACTTTCATTCACATCAGGACCTTTGACCGAAATATTCGCTGCCCGACATTCCTCCATGAAAAATGTAATTTTATCAATATTCGATTGATTGTTCGACAAAACAGCCGCCATGTATTCAGCAGGGTAGTGCGCTTTCAGATAAGCCGTTTGGTATGCCACAAACGCATAACACGTTGAATGTGATTTGTTGAAGGCATAAGACGCAAAGGCTTCCCAATCCGTCCAAACTTTCTCGCAAGTAGGAATAGCATGTCCATTGGCTTCACAACCCGACAAAAACTGCGCTTTCATTTTGTTCAAAACGGCAATCTGCTTTTTACCCATTGCCTTACGCAAAACGTCGGCATCGCCTTTTGAAAAATTGGCGAGTTTTTGAGATAAAAGCATGATTTGTTCTTGATATACGCATATACCATAAGTTTCATGTAAATATTCCTCCATCGCATCGAGGTCATAAGTCACCTTTTCACGCCCCCATTTCCGATTAATAAAATTTGGAATATAAGCCAATGGTCCTGGACGATACAAGGCGTTCATCGCAATCAACTCATCAAATTTCGTCGGCTTCAATTCCTTCAAATACTTTTGCATACCCGCACTTTCAAACTGAAAAGTGGCATTGGTATCGCCGCGTTGATACAGTTCATAAGTCTTTGCATCGTCCAAAGGAATGGTGTCAATGTCTATTTTTCTGCCGTGGTTTTGTTCTATCAAAATTAACGCATCACGCATTATCGTTAAGGTTTTCAATCCCAAAAAGTCCATTTTGATGACACCTGCGTCTTCAATCACGTTGCCCTCGAACTGCGTAATGAGCAAATCCGATTCTTTTGAGGTGGCAACGGGTATGATTTCAGTCAAATCTTTAGGCGCAATGATGATACCTGCGGCATGTATGCCCGTGCCGCGTACCGAACCTTCCAAAATCAAGGCTTCACGCAAAATGGCTGAACGTGGGTCGTTTTTATCGGCTAAAATCTCACGTAATTGTTTTGCATTGTCAATGTCTTCTCCTGACAAACCCTCTTTGTCTGCCAAACTGCCTTCACCACTGAGGGGGGCTTTGAGCAAACGATTGAGCTTAGTGCCAGGCTTGTCGGAGACCAATTTGGCTAAAATATTCGCATCATTCAAAGGCAAATCCATGACCCTTGCCACATCTTTGATGGACGATTTCGCTGCCATTGTACCATAAGTAATGATTTGTGCAACTTGATTTTTACCATATTTTTGAACCACATAATCCAAGACTTTTTGTCGTCCTTCATCATCAAAGTCTGTGTCAATATCGGGCATTGACTTACGGTCGGGATTCAAAAATCGTTCGAAAAGAAGATTGTATTTTATAGGGTCAATATTCGTAATGCTGATGCAATAAGCCACAGCTGAACCCGCTGCCGAACCACGTCCCGGACCAATAAACACGCCCAAATCACGTCCCGCCTTGATAAAATCCGCTACAATCAAGAAGTAACCCGCAAAACCCATGGTTTTGATGGTAAAAAGCTCAAAATTGAGCCGTTCTTCTACTTCTGCCGTAAGGTCTTTGTAGCGTTCACGCGCCCCTTCGTAGGTGATGTGGTGCAAATAATCGTCTTGATTCGTAAAATTTTGAGGAATAACGAAGTTCGGCAACATGATGTCTTGCTTCAATTTTAAAATGTCGCATTTGTCCACAATCTCATTCGTGTTGTCAATCGCTTCGGGTACATCGCTGAACAGTTGCGTCATTTGCGATGTCGTTTTGAAGAAAAATTCATCATTTGGAAAGGCAAAACGGGCGTTTTTCTTCAAAGCATCTTCATCAGTATAGTCATCGAGCTTGGGCGTGGATTGCTTTTCGCCAGTGTTGATACACAATAATATATCGTGTGCATTGGCATCTTCGCGGTCAACATAGTGCGAATCGTTGGAAGCAATGACTTTCACATTATATTCTTTGGCAAAACGCAGCAACACTTCATTCACCAAAATCTGCTCTTTCAAATTGTGGCGTTGCAACTCAATATAATAGTCCTCGCCAAACATATTGAGCCACCACTCAAACTCCTTGCGCCCCGCATCTTCGCCTTTCATCAAAATCGCTTGTGGCACCGACGCGCCCAAACAGCACGTCGTAGCAATCAAGCCTTTATGATATTTTTCGACCAACGATTTATCAATACGCGGATATTTGGAGTACATACCCTCCATAAATCCGAGCGAGCACATTTTTGTTAAATTGCGATACCCCTCAGTATTTTTTGCCAAAAAAAGCTGATGAAACCGTTTGTCTTTTTTGTCTTTTGAAAACGACTTTTGTCTACGGTCTTCCACCAAATAAAATTCACAACCTACAATTGGCTTCACCGCATTGCCCTGTTTCGCTGCTTCTGCCACGAACTCGAACACGCCAAACATATTGCCGTGGTCAGTGATAGCGACTGCGGGCATTCCGTCTGCCGCTGCTTTTTTAAACAATTTTGGAATAGAAGCCGCCCCGTCAAGTAGTGAATACTGCGTATGGCAATGGAGATGTGAAAATTTCATTGTCGAAACATTTTGTTTCGCAAAGATACAATTTTTCAGCGGATACTGAGGGGGTGAGTTTTCCACAATTTGTACATAAAAAAAAGCGGTGACAAGACCGAAGTCCGTCACCGCCATCTTACACCCTCTATTATGAAAAATCAAACTTATCTTAGTTTTCAGAAAAATCCATTCTTGCGCTTTGCTTTTCGTAGGCTTTGCCCAGATTGTCGTAGCGCGCATTGATTTTATCTTTCAATTCTTTTCTTGCAAAGAAAATGCGACTTTTGACTGTACCGAGTGGCAATTGTAAGTCATCCGCAATTTCTTGATATTTGAATCCTTGATAATGCATCACAAATGGTACTTGAATACTCTCATCAAGATTGCTAACCATATTGTTTAGTTCCTGCATCATAATATCACTTTCTGCACGATTTGGCGTTGAAACATTCACCGAATTGATGAAATACTGATTGTCAGTACCATCCATAATCGTGTTAGATTTTACTTTTTTACGATAATTGTTGATGAAAATATTTTTCATAATCGTAAAGAGCCATGCTTTAAAGTTTGTGCCACTTTGAAATTTGTCGCGATTCGTAATCGCTCTGAATGATGTCTCTTGAAACAAATCTTTTGCATCTTCGACGTTTTTTGTCAAATTGTAAGCAAATGAGTGCAACATAGTTGACATTTTGTTTAAGTTACTATCAAATTCTAATGTTGTCATTGTAGAAGTATTTTAGTCAGATGATTGATTATGAAAGCTGTACTTTTTATTTTTCAAAGTCGGTTGCAATTATTTTTTTACTCTGTTTAACTTTGATAGGACAAAGATAGTATTCTGTTTAACAAAATGCAACTAATCGTTAAACATTTTTTAACTAAGAATTTTAAGTTTTACTTATGTTGTTCGTCTAAACATACCATAAGTAATTGATTATCAAGTATTTAATACTATTTAGAATCATTATTCTACTGTTTTTTCTTTCAGAAAAAAATGAAAATTAAATGATTTTAATTCATTTTTTTACCAATTACTGACAATTCAGTCTAACTTTGTTCAATAAAAACACCCTCAATTCCGTCATTTTCAACAATATCAAAACATATAGTGAAAGATAAAAACCTTTTTTTTAGACAGGAACTGCTCAAATGGTTTGCGACAAACCACCGACCTATGCCGTGGAAAGGCGTGCGTGACCCTCATATTATATGGTTGTCCGAAATTATTTTGCAGCAGACGACAGTGGCGCAAGGCACTGCCTACTTTGAAAAATTTTGCGAACGATACCCCTCAGTATCTGACCTCGCAAATGCGCCCTCAGATGACGTCATGAAAATGTGGGAGGGTTTAGGATATTACTCACGGGCGCGCAATCTTCATGCGACGGCAAAATATATTGCAGACGATTTAAAAGGTGTATTTCCGAATACTTATGACGATATTCTGAAACTAAAAGGCATCGGACCTTACACCGCTGCCGCCATTGCCTCCTTTGCTTACGACCTTCCTTATGCCGTTTTAGACGGTAATGTTTACAGGGTTTTATCTCGTTTTTTTGGCATCGAAACACCAATAGATACGACAGAAGCGAAGCATCTTTTTACAGAATTAGCCAATACTGTTTTAGACCCAAAACGTCCAGCTGACTTCAATCAAGCCATCATGGACTTTGGCGCGACGCATTGTACGCCTGCAAATCCGAAGTGTGGTCAGTGCCCTTTGCAAAATGAATGTTCTGCTTTGAAGGAGGATAAAGTCGCCATTTTGCCCATAAAATCAAAAAAAATGGTACGGCGTACTCGTTTTTTCAATTATTTAGTTGTCAACGAAGACGGTTTTGTTTTTATCAAAAAACGTTCAGAAAAAGATATTTGGCAGGATTTGTATGAATTTCCACTTATTGAAACCGATGATTTGTTAGAAACACAATCGGGTGAACAGCTTTTGAAACTAGAAACCGCAAGCCTCGCTTTTCCTTGTGATATCAACGATTTACGTTTTATAAAAAAATCGCAACCTTATCAACAGTTATTGACACATCAAAAAATTGTTGCAACATTTTGGGTATTTGAAGACTTGCAAACTGATAAAATACTGAGGGGGGGCAATTTTATTAAAATAGAATACCAACAATTAAATAATTACGCCTTTCCGAAAATAATTGACATATATTTAAAAGAAAAAGTTTTGACTTTGTTTTAAATTCTTTCTTTTTTGTTGAAAAATTAAAAAACCTTTTTTTACTTTTGTCTCCATACTCAAACCATTTAGAGGAACCGGGAAAACTTTTTTTTTAATCATTTCTAAAACCAGAAATCATGTTAAACAGAGTCACTTTAATTGGAAATTTGGGCAAAGACCCAGAAATTCGTCGCCTCGAAAACGGTACTGCCGTTGGAAAATTTAGTATCGCCACAAATGAAAACTACAAAGATAGTGCAGGTGAATGGCAAACATTGACCGAATGGCATGATATTGTCGCATGGCGTTCTTTAGCAGAACAAGCTGAACGGCAGTTAAAAAAAGGCTCAATGGTCTTTGTTGAAGGTAAAATCACACATCGTAAATATACAGATGCCAATGGTATTGAGCGTAGGACAACTGAAATTGTCGCCAATACACTGCGTTCACTTGAAAAAAGAGAGGGTAGTGGGCGTGATGCAGCTTTCCCAACTGAAGAAACGCCTTATGCAAACGCCCGTGGTACATATAGCAATAATGCGTCTTCTTCAACAACTTCTTCGGATGCAACGAAAAATGTTGACTTTGAAGTTGTACCCCAACATGAAATGACTGACGCACCGAGCATGGAAGGTGGTAATGATTTACCGTTCTAAATATTTGATATTGAACAATTTACATAGAAAAACTTTCCTTCTTGTTAAACAGAGTTGGAAAGTTTTTTACGTTTATGATAACACCCCCTCAGCATTCTGCGTTTAAAGTCGGTTTAATGTTCGTTTTAATAAAATAATAATGACAGTTCAGAAAATCTTGAAATTTACCCTTGTCCCTTTTGCGCTTTGCGCTTTGCTTATTGCCTGTGGCGATGACTCATTTACGCCCAAGCCAAGGGGCTATCCACGTGTTTTTTTACCCGAAAAAGCATACCAGCAATTCGATACAAATTTTTGTGCCTTTACGTTTCAATATCCAAAATATGCTGTTTTTGAGCAAAAATCCTTGTTTTTTGATGAAAAACCACCGTCCAATTGTTGGTTCAATATCAATGTGCCGAGTTTAAATGCGGAAATACATTTTAGTTATTACGATATTCATGGAAAAGCAGAATTTGAAAAATTAAGGAAAGATGCCTTTGAATTGGCGGGAAAACACGTTGTCAAAGCGGATTTTATAGATGACCGTCCATTCAGAAATGAGCATGGTGTCGGTGGTTTTGCTTTCGACATACAAGGACCTGCGGCTTGTCCTTTTCAATTTTATATGACGGATAGTACACGGCATTTTTTGCGTGGCGCTTTGTATTTCAATACAAAAATGCAGGTTGATTCGCTGGCACCGATGATTCAGTTTTTGAAACAGGATATTGAAAAGATGATGGAAACGTTTGAATGGAAGAAGTAAAATCAAAAAAAGACGGGGAAGTTTGAAACTTCGCCGTCTTTCATAAAACCATATTGACATTTAAACGTTACTTTTGCAGAAAATAATTTATTAATTTAGCAATCATAAAAAAAAAATGGAAGTAGCTACGAAAACGCCGGTTCTTTTATACACCGAGCAAACACCGAATCCCGAATCCTTGAAATTCGTTACGAATCGGATGTTGTATCGTGGCACGGCTGATTTCCGCGATGAAGCATCAGCAAAAGATTGGTCGCCTTTGGCGATTGCCCTTTTTGAGATGCCCTTCGTGAAAGGCGTGTACATTTGCAACAACTTCGTGACCATTTCGAAGGAATTTAACTACGAATGGGCTGAAATTATGCTCTCAATTAAGGAATTTATCAAAAACTACGTTGAAAATGACGCTGTTATTTTGAATGAAGGTTTCGCAGAATACATTGCATCGCAGCATCAGAGCGACGTGGAAGAATACACTGGAGATAATGCCGAATTGGTTGTTCGTATCAAAAGCTTGATTGATACTTATGTCAAGCCGGCTGTTGAAATGGATGGTGGCAATATCGAGTTCAAGTCTTTTGAGAACGGTACAGTCAACGTCATTTTGCAAGGCTCATGCAGTGGTTGTCCTTCGTCAACCGTTACTTTGAAATCGGGTATTGAAGGCATGTTGACACGTATGATACCTGAAGTAAAAGCTGTGGAAGCAGAAATGGGTTAATATTCGCAACAAATATTAATAACAAAAACCTCGCAGATACTCTTCTACGAGGTTTTTATTTTTTATCAAAAAATAATTCCGACTTAAATGTTTGTAATTCAGTCACTTTTGACGAATATTGTCGTCTTATAAAGGTCTTAACAATTTATTTTTCAATCAAAACTCTTCTCTATACTGAGGGGGTATAAAAACATAAAAAATCATGGCATTAGGGGATTTACTAAAAGGCGCAGGTGACATGCTCACCAAAGCAAAAGAAGCAATTGAAGAAACAACAGGTGTTGATTTAGATGCTTTAAAAGATTCTGTCGCTGACAAACTTGAAGATGCAAGAGATTTTGTATCTGACAAAGTTGGCGACGCGAAAGAGTTTGTGTCCGATAAAGTTGATGATGTTACTGAAGCTGTTTCACATTCGGATGAAATGCTTGATAAAGCGAAAGGTGCACTCACGGGTGCTAAAGATGCTGTCGTTGGCAAAATCAGAGACTTGACTGACGGTGATGAAAAACCAGCTTAATCTGGATTTCTTATAGTTGGCAAACAAAATATCCCGAATGGCTCGAAAGAGTCGTTCGGGATATTTTGTTTATTATGATGCGCCTGCTTTTTTTGCTTAAAAAAACGTCCCGAATACTACTGTATCGGGACATCGCATCAAAAAAACAGCAGGATATTAAAACGAGAGAAAAAACTTAGTATTAACAACAGGATTTAATTCGTTGTTATGCTTGATTTTTCGCAATGTAAGGACACACAGATTAAAATCTGAGCTACGTTACAACATGACGACAAATCAAAACTGACTTATGCGGCGAATGACTTTATACAGTCGTGTAAATTCGTTGACCTCTTCGTTAAAAGGGTCGTGTTCAAGGTAATTGGCTGAAATGAGTCGCAGGTTCGTGATACGTCCACCTTTGTTTTTGATGCACTTGACGTATTTGACCCAAACCGAACCATTGCTGCGGACTGCGTAGATTTCATTTTCTTTGACATCTTGAACGCTGTTGATTTCACGGCACACGACAATGTCTCCGTTGTTAATCACAGGCTCCATAGAGTTACCATTGATGGGGAAAGCGACTAAATTGCCGCCTGAAATACCCGGAATGGCGAAATGACTGTTGCTTTCACGCGCAAAGCTGCTGACATCAACGGCTGTACCTGCAAAGGCTTCGACGGTTGTAAAGACGATATTTCCTTTTGGCCCTTCACTAAAAGTGTACATATCGTACATTTTAGATGCCTGAGAATCGTCCTCAAAAGGCTGTCCCGCACCTTCAATCATATAGGACTCGCTTATATTGTAAGCGCGACAAAATTGACGTGCTTGACCGTAGTCTATCACACGTTTACTGTTGGGGTCGAGGTAAGCCCGAATAATATGCCCGTAGCTTTTATTCCCTAAAACCTTTTCAGCCACATCGCCAACGCCCCGTCCATTGCGGTCGTTTTTGACGATAGTACCTTTATCTTCAAGTTGTTTGAAGATTTTTACGAATCTGTCATTGAGCATGACCCTGTCTTCTCTTATCATAGCATTTCAGAATTTTAAATTGAGAAATATCGTTTTTCTACGTTGATTTAAAACATTTTCACTAATTAAGAGTCAAAGTTAAAACAAATGATTTTTATAAACAAATTTTTTCATAAAAAATATCTTCTTTGTTTCAAAATTTTTTGTTTTATTTTGTAATTAATTGATTGTCAGATGTTTATCTAAAAAATATATAAATACTTGTTTTTTAATTTAATACAAAAATATAAAATCTGTTTTATCCCCCTCAGTATTCTATTTGAAAAATACTATAAGACTCGCTTTATGACTACTGTGGCGAAGAATAAAAAACAATTATAACGAACAAAACGCAGTAGCTGCTTTTTTTAGAAAAGTTAAAGTCTCTGCATAATCTCTAATTATTTTGTTGAAAAAAAAGGAGGAAAAATGTACTTTTACGCGATGGAAAATTCATTTTCTTTAGAAATTGATTTTTTTTTCCTACTTTCACAAATTCTAAAAACAGTAACGCGAAATTTTTTTCTATGGGAATTATCATTTCTCTTCTCAATCATAAAGGTGGCGTTGGCAAAACCACAAGTGCAATTAACATTGGTGCTGGACTCGTTGAACTCGGCAAAAAAGTGCTACTTATTGACCTCGACCCGCAAGCAAATCTTACGCTGTCGCTTGGTATCCCACGTCAGCGCGTCACGATTTACGAATGTTTACGTGGCGAGTCAGAACCTGAACCTTTTACGGTTCGGGAAAATTTAGATGTCATTACGTCATCGCTGGATTTGTCGGGTGCCGAGATGGAGCTTATCAATGAGGCTGGGCGCGAGTACATCCTCCGGGAAATGTTTGAGCCTATGTTAGAAATATATGATTATATTATTATTGACTGTCCGCCGTCGCTCGGTCTTTTGACTTTGAATGCTTTGACGAGTAGCCGCTACGTTATTATACCGTTGCAAACGGAATTTTTGGCGTTGCAAGGTTTAGCTAAAATCAAGCAAGTCATTGATAAAGTCAAATTTAGGTTGAACAAAAACCTTGAAATAAGTGGAGTAGTGGCAACAATGTATGATTCGCGTCGTATTTTGAACCGTGACGTTGTAGAAACTATCCACAAGTATTTTGGCGAAAAAGTATTTAAGACCTATATAAGAGATACTGTTGCCCTTGCAGAAGCACCTGCACAACGAAAAGATATTTTTATGTATCAGCCCAAGTCGGTTGGTGCAAAAGACTATATGAGCCTTTGCCACGAGATTTTAGAACGTATAGAAAATGTTCCTGTTGAATAAAATTCATGATATATATATGGTGTGGCTTATTAGTGACAAATTTTGAAAGCATGGAATCATGAGCAAAAAAAGATTTTCAAGCGGATTGGATTCGCTTTTCGATAGCCCAAGAGACGAACAAGACTTCGTTGATTCAGCCACTGCGGCTCAAGCACCCCCCCCCTCAGTATCTGAGTTGGAAGCAGAGGTCAAAGCTGTTGTGATGAAACGCACGACGACAAAGAACTTCACAAGTGACCTCGATTCTCTTTTTCAAGATGCTTTTACAGAGGCTATTGAAGAAAAAGCGGATCAGTTGCGTCGTGATTTGGATGGAGCGGATCCGTTTAGTGTTAAGCGAAATAAGTACAAAAAACCCTTGGCAGGGCTTGATGCGCTCATTCGTGAGACGGTTGATACGTCACTTGTTGGACTTGAACATGCACCCATCAAACGGTTTACAATTTTGTTTGAAAATAAGAAAATCGAAAAATTGAAAAATATTGCCAAACAAGAACGGGCATTTGTCAAAGACCTTGTCGGCGATGTTTTGACGGAGTTTATTAATAATTATGAGCGTCAGCATAAGTAAATAAGTGTGATGTTTAGGGATTTTTAAAGTTCTCTAAACGCTGAAACTTAAAGAACAAAGGGCAACGGTTTTCAAAACCGTTGCCCTTTGTTCTTTGCCTCGTATCCTTATATCCTTTACGTTTTCGTCAATTTCAATTGATACGTCTTTTTTTCTGTTTGAACTTGCATCAAATAAACACCTGCGGGTTGATTGAATAAATTCAGTGACTCTTCTCTATCGCCTAAGACTTGTCCAATTTTTTTTATCAAAATCTGTTTGCCATTGGTGTCAAAAACCCTGATTATCAATGCGTTAGCATCAAAATTTTTCAAAGCCAAAGTAAAAAGACCATCTTCTGAAGGGTTCGGGAAGGCTGTGAGCATCGGAATACTGAGTGGGGTATTTTCAACACTTGTTGTAATCCCATTTTCGACATTGATATTGTCAATATATAAACGATTGTCATTTTCAGGAAAAAAAACCAAACCCAACATCACAACGCTGTCTTTGTAAGCTGCCAAACTGACTGTATCGCGCCGCCAATGACTTGTACGTGTTGGTTGCCACAATTGCCCAGTTACAGTGCTGTTGGCGAGGTCAAAGCGCACTTTATTGTAAGACGTTGGACTAAAAGTACGCCCACAGTCCGTTGATACCACGACCGCCAAGCTCGGCGCACGAAAGACGGATAGCAACTGAAACGACACATCAAAACTCAACTGCGGACTGCGAACGCCTGTTAAATCGCATAACCACGTTAATAAGGTGTCACGAACCCCACGAGTAGGATAGAGTTGCCCGTCAAATAGGGCTGTTGTCGTCTGCGAGCCATCGCTGCCTAAAATATTGATTGCCTTTGTCCATGTTGTAGGACCCAAAGACGAAGCGACCTGAAAACCATCAGGCGGAAAGGGTTTGTTGTCAAAAGTTTCAGCAATTGGTGTGCGGAAACGGTCGCGAACATAGACATCGGTGCTCAATGTATCATTTGAGGTATTTGTATCACCATCTAATTTTGTCCATACTTTAAATTTAAAAGTGCCAACGGACGGAAACGTTACTTTTTGCGGCAGTACATATAATAAGGAGTCATTCGATTTTATTTTTTGTCGAACGACAGATTGAACGGCGGTATTTGTACCCACTTGATAACCCAAACGGAAGGAATCAATGTCGGCGATACTGAAATTTTTAACCCAAATACTGAGGGGTCTATCCAGCCCGTCACGACAAGCGTAAATTGTTCCACTGATACCTTGCGCCATGCGCAAGGCTTGTAAATCTTTTATGCCCGGACAAGCGGTCAAATAGCGGGGTTTTGTAATCGCCTTTACACGTCGTCCTAAACCACCATCAGGCATAACGGGTCGGACGCTGAACCATGCTGAATCGTTCCAATTGATAGGCACTGCAACGAAGTTTTTGGTCGTTGTCATGATGGAATCCATATATTTTGCTCCTAAACGGCATATTTGGTAGGCTTTTACACCGGGAACGGTGTCAAAACCTAAGTATGTCGAATCGGAACAGATGTATTTCACCGCTAAGTTTGTTGTCAAACGCGACACTGTAAACAAATCGTCGCTGAGGTCGCTGACAATGGTGTTGTCCAAAATTTGCCGCACCCGTACACACGCTTTGCCCGTTGCTTCGTCGGGAACAGACCATTTCAGCGCGCGCAAATCACCAGGTACAGTTGCCGCGATGGCTCGCCATGTCACGCCACCATCGTTTGAAAAGTCAACGGCGAAGTAGCCGTCCTTTCCGAAGGCTTCCCAACGGATATTTTCGGTACCGTTCGCAGCAATGGATTCGCCGCCATTGGGGTAGGTAACGGTAACATCTTGTTTATTGAATTCATAAACCAAGTAAAAAGACTGACTATCGCTCGGCAAACTGTACGCATTGACTTTAAGTTCAAGCGTTGTCGTGCCCAAAGTAGGTAAGTCTGTGCCCTCAATGATGACTTGTTCGACATTGTTCACACGGTCGTTGCCACGCGTCGCATTTTTACGCATACTGTCCACGTTGAGCGACGTATTAAGCACCCACGGCAAAAGTACTTGTCCCGTTTCTGCACTTTTAACCGTCAAATCCAAGTCATTGACTAAAGCTCTGGAGGTATTGGGCGCACCTGCAGGGTCAGACCAATAAAGCATCACTTTTACTTGCTTGACACCTGCTGGAATACTGAGGGGTATCGTTTTGACGGAGTCAGTCCTTGATACACTACCTTTTATGTATTTTTTATCTTTTAATGTCACGTAGGCGCGCCACACATTGAGCCGTCCCCAACCATAAAAAAAATCAGGACCGGGATTACCCAAGTCATCTGCGGTATTCATCATTACGGCTTTGATGAGGGCAGCATCTGGAATTTGACCAACATTCAAATCACTAAACGCATGGTATAGTTGTGTCGCAGCGGCAGCCGTTGCAGGGCAAGAGAAACTCGTGCCATCTATTAATGTCGTCGTGTTATTAGGTTGCGTCGTATAAACATTTGTTCCGACCGCACAAACATCGGGTTTGATGCGCCCGTCCACGCTGGGACCACGGCTGCTTGAACTGGCAAGACGGTCGTTTACGTCCAAATTACCTACGGTAACGAGGTTTTTGCCCAATTTATAGCCACCTGTGATGCTACCATAGTTTGAAACGCCAATGCAAGTACCGCCACCGCTATTGCCCGCCGAAAACACATGAAAGAGCTTCGGATTGGCGTAGGCTTGAGCATCTATTGAATTTGCATAAGCATCATAAATGTTACAGCTCGCTTGCCCGGGTGTTCCTTGACCATAACTTGTTGAAGTCACGTAGGCTTTGTAAGTCGTTTGATTGACAATGGCATTTGTAATCTGTGGATAGCCATTAATATTGTAGGAAACAACGGTCGCGCCCGAAGCACCGCTTTTCAAGGCGGGGTCGAGGTTGCCGGCGGCGGCACCTGCACCTGCGGTAGCGTCGGCATGGTCTGTATCACCGCTGATACTGGTGTTTTGTACTTGAATCAAACGCCCTTGAAAATCAATATGTGGTCCAATAGGTCCATCATCACCATACGACAAACCGAAGCCTGTACCGTCGTATTTCAGCCCCGTTTTGCCATCGGTATTAATGGTATTGCCCCGATGTAATTGATTGCTTTTTTCATCTTCGCGTTGCGGTGCACCGTCTATGAAATCAATGAAACGAACGTAAGGCAAAGCAGCAACACGCTCAATATCTGTTTTTTTAACCCGAATGGTAACGGTTTGAAAAAAATCATTGGGCAAACCGATGGTTTCTACGCCTCGTTTTTGAAGGTCAATAGCGGCTTGTTCAAGGGTGACATTGGTGTAAGGTTGAACGATGAGGTCGTATTTACTTATTGTTTTTTGGGCAAAATCGGGAAAAATGCCTTCGCGCAAGGCTTCGCTCATTTTGTCAGACCCCCTCAGTATAATGACCGTTTTTGGGTTGTATTTTGATAAAAAACTAAAATCAAAATTTTTGGGAAACGACATGATAAAGGCTTGACTGGGTATATAATCCACGATGTCAACGCCGTTTTGCTTCATTTCTGCTTTATCATCGGGCATCGGTAGCGTGTGGAACTGAACGAGGCGATAAAAATGATTATTAAAAACCTCTGCATTCGTTGGTGATGCTGTTTTTTGAGCGTCAAAATCGGTTGTTGTTTGAATTGTTCGAGCGTTTAGATAAATGGTGTTTTGTGCATGGATGGTTATGGTTAAAGCACATACAAATGCTGTTGCCATGAGATAGTTAAGCGTTTCTTTCATTTTTTATAATTAGATTGGTATTTGATGATATATAAATCGTTACGTATTTCAATCCAAAAGCGTCTCTAAATAATGCGTTTCGATGCCATAATGTTGTTTTATAGCTGCCACCTGTGCCGCCGCAGTCGTTTTAGTTTTATCCATTTTTATACCAACTATCATGACATTTTTAGGTGTATGTTCCGTTGAAACGAACTCAAAAACCTTTGTTTTATAGCCTTTTGACTCCAAAAGCAAGGCGCGAATGCCGTCGGTCAACAATTCTGCTTGCCGTTCTTCGAGGATGCCATGCTTTAAAATCGGCTGCATTTCGTTTGTGACATTCAGTTCTTTACGCAACTGTTTGTGGCAACACGGCGCAACGACGATGACTTTTGCCCCTGCTTTTATGCCTTTGGCAATGGCAATATCTGTCGCAATGTCGCACGCATGAAGGGCAATGAGCATATCTAAACGATTCATTTCCACAGTATTAATGTCTTGTGCAATAAATTGCAAGTCGTCGTAATCGCATTTTTGTGCCAAATCATTGCAAAAAGTGACTAAGTTTTCACGCAACTCATAACCCGAAACGGTCGGGTCAGTTTTTAAGGTATTTTTCAAATAATCGAACAAAGCAAAAGTCAAATAACCTTTGCCACTACCAAAATCGGCAATGTGTGCATCGTCAGGTAAATCGGCATCACGTAACAAGGCGGCGATAATTTCGATATACTTATCAATCTGTTTGAATTTTTTACGACCCTTGGCTGTAATATTCCCTTTGCTATCCGTGATTTCGAGGGCATGAAAATAAGGTTGCATCGGGTTGAGCAGCCGTTTTTTTTCTTGATTGTGTTGTAAAATGCCCCCCTCAGTATTACGGGGCTTTGACGATGGTTTTTTATTAAAAAACTGTGCGTTATCCGCTTTTTTATTGTATAACAAAGAAAAATCGTTTTCCGTTGTCATTAAATCAGCCGTTAAAAAGGTATTGCCTAACTGTTCTTTGATAAAAAGCACCCCCTCAGTAAAGTCGTAATTTTTGACCTCATCGCGTGTGGCATAACGAAAAGTAAACTGAATTCTCGGTTGTTTTTTAATCATTACCAACCGCGCATAAATGTTTTTTACGTCAGAATGGTGACGTAAACGCGATAAAGTGAGCTTCAAAATGGTTTGTCTTTCTAAACAATCGTTTAGTTTTTCGTAAAATATAGGGACGGCAGTTATATCCATAAAAAGATGTTTTAGTCGTGAAATTACAAAAACTAAAAAGGTTTGGGTTAAAAGGTCGTTATTTTAAATAAAAAATACGCATTTTTGTTCATGCAAGTAATATGAGAATATGGAATTACTTTTGCAGCTAAAAACAAGATTTTCAACCGATTAAAAATCTAAAAAAAAGTTATGAATCGCACTGTAGGCATATTTTTCCTGTTTGTTTTGTTCTCAACAACGCTCAAAGCTGATACCGCTTCGCAAATCATTATGAACAGGCGTGCGGCTGTAACGGTCAGTCCTGTACGTCTTTTTGCCGATTCGAGCTATACGCAACAGACCGAAACGACTTTTACTGAGGGGGAACTTTTTGAAGTCATCGGGGAAACCACACTTGAACATTTTGATAATACGCAAAATCAAACCTTTAAATGGTATAAAGTGCGGTCAACTTCGGGCGTAACAGGTTGGATTTTTGGCGACAATTTAGCCGTTGTGTTGCCTGAATATTTGATTGAAGCGAATCTAAGACCTTTTTATAAAAAATCTGCCCATTTTGATAATGGTTTTGAAAAGGCAACCGTTTGGGTGGCGGGTACAAATGGACATGATGTCAAAGACCCAAAAGCCCCCCAGTATAACCCCTCGTACAAAGAATTTTATTTGGTTGTCACCAATGAGCGTGGACGATGCGTGGTTTTGAATTATGCCAATACGAGCGAAACAGTCAAAAAAGATTTACAAAGCATTTATTTTCAAGACCTTACAGAAAACAAAATTGATGATATAGTCATTGAGACCACAAGTTTGCCCGCAGGACGGACGACGGAGGAACGCTTGCTTGAGGTTTTCAGCTTTCAAGGCGGTGCGCTGACTAAAATTTTTGAAGAACGTTTAAGTTTGTTTTGGGAACACGATTTGCCTTCGCCCACCTTGTCAAAAATCGTCGAAATTGAAGGTTCAACGATACGTGTGGCTTATCTCGATTTTGTGGAATGTGATAAATATACTTTGGGGCTGCCGACCGATATGCGGAGCAAAACACAAGAGCGATGTGTCGAATATGTAACGTATAGTTTTATTTGGGATAGAACAATGCGACAATTTCGGGAACTATACAAACCGAGTCGAAGGACGCTGCAAGCTGTTGTCAATCAGTCTTTTACGCTAAAAAAGACCCCCTCAGTATCCGCAGCTAATATCATTTTAATTCAGCCAGAAGACCACTTGCAAGTGATAAAACAGTACGAAAATATAAAATTAGAAAATGGCAAAAAAATGCTTGATGTATGGCTCTATGTTAAGCACCCGACAGGCGTTTATGGTTATATTCCTGCCAATCAATTGACCTTTAAAAAC
Source organism: Saprospiraceae bacterium (assembly GCA_043744475.1). Lineage (GTDB taxonomy): Bacteria > Bacteroidota > Bacteroidia > Chitinophagales > Saprospiraceae > JAAFJT01. Next base: position 18,523 of record JAYTUR010000673.1, read on the forward strand.
ACCGAACACGGGGCTATCTTGAAATCCTACTACGAAAAGCCACCACTTATGAAGCAAGATTGGCATACCGCAAAACGGTTTGTTTCTGTTAGAAATCCATAAGTCAAAAAGCCCAAAATTTATTAAAACATTTGAAATCAACGATTTATCTTGATTTTTTTTATTAAAAAATGAGAAATAGGGCATATAAAAAGAGGACATTAAAAAAAAATTTGTAATTTGGCTCTTTGAAAACAAAGTCCATAAACAGCACTGTAATTTTCAAATTAATCAAACTTTTTATTTAACACTTTAATTCTGCCACACTATGGGACCTAATTCATTCCGAAATCTCACCTACCTCGCCGTTTTAGCCGTCGTAGTTGCGTTGGTCTATCTGATTTATCAGTCAAGTAGAAAGAAGAGCGAACGCCTCAATCCAAGCATCGAAACACCTGCTGGATTGGGAAGTTATTCCGACTCGCTTGGTAGCATTGTAGGTTCTTCTACAGCAACGTTACCTTCGTCAGCAGCAATGTCTGGCGATACAGTTCACGAGGCGGTTGACGGCACTCTGCGTCGCCCAGGCACATCATTGGCATCTAATGTAAAAGATGTAACAGTGAATGATCCGGGTAGCATCGTGGGTTCAAGCTCAAGTAGCACAGCGTCAAAAAGTGCTGCGAAACCTAAATCACCAGCAACGACTACCAGAAAGTCAGTTGCAGCCGCACCTGCGAAATTTGACGCAGGTACATCAGCAGCTGCGAAAGGCGAGTACATGGTCGTCACTGGAGCATTTTCAAGCAAAGACAATGCTTTAGCACAAGTGGCTAAGTTGAAAAAACTTGGTTTTGCACATGCTGAAACTGTCAAACTTGAAAACTCAGCGAACACCTATGCTATTGCGGGCTATTATCAATTCAAAGGTGGTGCTGACGCAGCTGTACGTACATTGAAGGCTAACAAAATGAACGCATACGCCAGAAAGCGTATGGGTGAGATTTATAAGCCATCATCAGTACCTGCTCCTGTTAAGCCGAGTACTTCGAAACCATCTGCACCCGCACCTAAGCCAAGCTAAGTGTGCTTAACTGATGAAGTTTTTTTAGACTAAAAAAAAGTCTTAAATAGTCAACTGTACTATCTAAGACTTTTTTTAATCTAAGAAACTGTTTTAAAACTAAAAACGTACAATTCAATTACTCACTGTTTTTTGCTTCGCAAAAAAAGCG
>JAYTUR010000674.1:0-1313 GCA_043744475.1 Saprospiraceae bacterium
GGCTACCTCCCCTCAGTACAATCTATGTTGATGCGCAATGCTTCGGGTGCAGACGAGCAAACAGAGTTGCAAAGTCAATTGTACGCTCGCATTCAAGACGAACCAAAGATTTTGGCGTATCCAGAGCTTTTGTCGTGGGTGTTTTTGCAAAGAAAAGACTACAAAAATGCGTTTCGGCAACTCAAAGCCGTTGACCGCATGAATGGTGAAGACGGCAATCGCGTTTTTGGACTTGCCAGCATTGCTGCTGAAGACCATGATTATGATGCAGCGATAGAAGGGTTCACATACATCGTAAACGAAAAAGGGCGGCAATCGCCTTTATTTATCATTTCAAAACAGAACCTTTTGTCGTGCAAACGGAAGAAATTGACCGAAGGTTATACGTTTACAAATGCGGAACTGATAGAGATTGAAAAAGAATATGAATCTTTTTTAGATGAAGTCGGACGGAATGCGCGAACAGCGTCTATTATTTCAGAATTGGCGGAATTAGAGGCTTTTTACTTGCAAAATTTGACCAAAGCCGTAGCACTTTTAGAAGAAGTCATTGATTTCCCGATGGTTGATAGAGAAGTGCAGTCGAGGGCAAAATTGAGTCTCGGCGATTTTTATTTGATTCGTGGCGAGCGTTGGGAAGCGACTTTGTTGTATTCGCAAGTGGATAAGCTCTATAAAGATGATGTTTTGGGACACGAAGCCCGCTTCAAAAATGCGAAATTGAGCTACTATTTCGGCGATTTTGATTGGGCAAAAGCACAATTTGATGTGTTGAAAGCTTCAACGTCGAAATTGATTTCCAATGATGCGATTGACATGAGTGTTTTTATCATGGACAATACAGGACTTGATTCGAATACGACTGCTATGCAAATGTACGCCGAAGCCGAATTATTGGTTTTTCAGAACAAGTATAAAGATGCTTTTGAAAAATTGGATTCGATAACAATGCTTTTCCCCGCACATTCGCTCGACGATGATGTGATTTATTTGAAAGCACAAGTGTATAAAAAGCAGCGCGATTATGTAAAAGCCGTAGCGATGTTTGAAAAGATTTTAGAAAAATATAAAGAAGAAATACGTGCCGACAATGCCCTTTTTGAAATGGCTGAAATCTACGAAACACGGCTGAATGATAAGGAAAAAGCGAAATTACTTTACGAGAGACTTTTTACAGAATTTTCAGACTCAACCTTAGCCGTCGAAGCCCGAAAAAGGTTTAGAATACTGAGGGGGGATAAATTAGGGAAAGAGCAGTAAGTATTTAGAACAAATGAATTGATATTACGCACTGTTTTTTTGCAAGCAAAAAA
>JAYTUR010000675.1:0-5048 GCA_043744475.1 Saprospiraceae bacterium
ACGACATCATCTTGTCCGACAATCACTTTGCCAATTTCTTTCGTGAGGTTTTTGTAAGCCATTGCGAGCGCATCTACTGCCTCCACATCTGACTTATAAGCTGTTGTTACTGACATATTTTGTCCTTAATGGTTATTTAATTCGTTATTTATTAATCGTTATTCGTAAATTTATTAGGCTAAAATCAATGACATAATACATATAGAAACGTTGCGAAACACGACTTTGTTTCATCTAAAACCGTCATTCATCACGATGTAAAAGTCTTACATCTTATTTACACTGCCAAACCCATTCCGACAAATCGTACTTTTTCTTGGTATAAAAAAAATGCCACCATTCTGTGCGAATGCCCTTAAAGCCTACTTGCTCCATCACCCCCCTCAGTAATTGACGGTTTTCTAAGACATTTTTAGGTAAATCCCTATTGTCTGAATGTGCTTTTTCGGTAAAATTATCAAATTCAGTTCCCATATCCAACTCTTTACCCTGTTTGTCAATAATCGTTAAATCAGCCGCCAAACCACGCGTATGTTGCGAACCTTTCCACGGCGGCGTGACGTAACTCGCATTCGGTACTTTGTCCCACAGGCGTTGTTGATAAGGTCGCGGACGGTAACAATCAAACATTTTCAAACCGCCATAGCCTTTGTCTTTCAACACTTTGTGCGCTTTTTCAATCGCTTTTGCCGCTTCGGGACGTAGGAAACAGCGGGCGCAATCGTACATGATAGCCTTCGTAAAATTGTTCTTAGTGGCATAACGCATATCAATTTTAATCGTATTGTCGAGTGCTATCAGTTCTGTCCAATTTTTAGTATTGTAGTCTGCTACTGCCGTATTGTTTGGTTTTTGAGCACAGCAATTGAAAAAAAATAGGCAGCATACTGAGGGGGTGATGCATAGACGTGAGAGAGAGAAATACATGCTTTATTTTTGTTTAATTATTCATTTTCACTTTCGGGCAATTCGTTCGTTTTGTCTTCATTCAGCGATTTTAAATAATTTTCTTTTGAAATAACCGATTCACCCAACTGCCTTTCGAGGTTTTGTCGCGCCGTTTGACCAATATTTCCACCCATAACCGATGCGTCATAGTTTTCATTAAATCCTTGTGCATCATCTCGGACAGTAATAAATCGCGTCGCTTCTTCGCTCAATGCCGTCAAAATCAACTCAAATCCAGTCATGTGGTCACGCAGGTTTTCTTTTTCCAAACCTTTTAGTTGGGCATGTTCGCTCGGCGTGAGTCCAAAAGTGCCTTTTGCAATGGTTGCTGTTAAAATGCTATATTCCTGACCCTCTTTGACACCTCTATTTTTCCATTCAGCCGTTAATTGGTTGCGAATATCAATAGACTGAACACGTCTCGTTATCCATTCTTCGGGATAACCTTTGGCGCGATAAATTTCTGCTTGCCGCTCAGTCAATATTCCAGGATTTTCCGTTTCCTGTATGCGCTCTGTGCCAACTTGCGCCAACCACAATTTAAGCGGTTCCGCTTTTGGCGATGGCACGGACATAACAATACGCAGTATCCCCTCAGTATTGGCGCAATCGGTTAGGCGTTGTCGTCCGTCCGAAGCAACTAACTTCAACTGTCCGATTTTTTCGGACGTTTCATTGAACCCTTCAGTCGTGAGCTTCTTTTTTAAGTCAGACCAGTATTTACGTGGTCTATCCGTTTCGGTCAAAACCTCAATGACATCTACAACCGAAAAATACCATTCGTCATTATACCAAATCTTTCTAATTTTGGTATCCACAAATGGCGTTACTTGGGCTTCTCTTTTCATGTTACAAGGCGTATTAATTTCACTATTTTTGACAAAAGTACATATTTTCTTTGCACAAACACACAACTTTTTATTGTTTTTGCTAACTTTGAAGCCCTTTTTCAAACAAATGTTTATTTTTAAAAATAGCTAAACCGATGAGAAAACCTATTGAAACAGACCCCTCAGTATTTGCCGCTAAATTCATCAATCAAACCGAAAAATCGGTGTTTTTAACGGGCAAAGCAGGGACAGGAAAAACGACTTTTCTCCAAAATATCATCAATATCACGCACAAACGCGCTGTTATTGTCGCGCCGACGGGCATTGCTGCTATCAATGCGGGCGGTGTAACCATTCATTCGCAATTTCAGTTGCCTTTTGGTGCCTTTTTGCCGACCGATACGCTTGCGATGAGTGACCAAACGACTTTTGGCATGAACAATCGGCATACACTACGGGCGCAAATGCGGCTGCAAGCCAACCGTAGAAAGGTGTTGCAACGCCTCGAATTACTGATTATTGACGAAGTAAGTATGTTGCGTGCCGACCTTTTAGATGCCATAGATGCGACGTTACGAATTGTTAGAAATGCGTCTTTTACGCCTTTCGGTGGCGTGCAAATCTTGTTTATTGGCGATTTAATGCAATTACCGCCTGTTGTCAAACAGGATGAATGGGAAATTTTGAAACATTATTACAAAAGCCCTTTTTTCTTTCATGCACAGGCTCTTGCTGACAATCCGCCGCTATATATTGAGTTAGATAAAATCTATCGGCAATCGGACGAGCGGTTTATCGGCATCCTCAACAACTTGCGCCACAACCGCATCGAAGCGGCTGATATGACCATTTTAAATCAATTTTATAAGCCTGATTTTCAACCAAAACCCGAAGATGGTTATATCACTTTGACAACCCACAACGCCAAAGCGAATCAACTGAATGATGTGGCTTTGGCTCAATTAAAAGGTGAAATATTTACTTTTCCCGCTACCCTTGAAGGTGAATTTCCTGAATCTATTTATCCGCTTGACAAGACCCTAACGCTTAAAATTGGCGCACAAGTCATGTTTGTGAAAAACGATTTGAGTGGCGAACAACGGTATTTCAATGGTAAAACAGCCACTGTTGACAGTATCAATGCAACAGAAAAAGAGGGTGTTGAAATAATCGTCCGTTTAGCCGATTCTAACAAGTTGTTGACTCTCGAAAAATATGTTTGGAACAATATAAAATTTGCCGTCAGTGAAAGCACCAAAGAAATTGAAGAGGACGTGATTGGCACTTTTACGCAATATCCCATAAAATTGGCGTGGGCAATAACGGTGCATAAAAGCCAGGGTTTGACCTTCGACAAAGCCGTTATTGATGTCGGTCATGCGTTTGCAGCAGGGCAAATTTATGTCGCTTTGTCCCGTTTGAGGTCGCTTGATGGCTTGATATTAAGTTCACAAATCAATTTTAGAGGCATTAATAACGATGTTCAAGTAGAACGTTATGCCGCTACAAAACCCGATAAAGAGACCGTTACCAACTTATTAGAGACGGAAACATTGGCTTATTTGAAACATTCTATCCTCAAATCCTACACATTTGCGCCGCTTAATTATACGTGGCGACAACACATCGAAACCTATAATAAGAGTGAACAAAACTCGAATAAGCAAAAGCAAAAGGATTGGGCAGACGCACAATTTGAACTTTTAACCCCCCTCAGTAATTTTGCCGATACGTTCGTTCAACAACTTCGTTCCTGCCTCAACAAACAGCCTATTGATTGGAAATGGCTCAATGAACGCTTAACATCAGCGCGCGATTATTTTACCAAAGAATTTAAAGAGCGCATTTTAGCCTTGCTAATCCATAAAGAAAAAATGAACGTTTTGTCAAAAACGAAGGCATATATTGAAGAATTGAGCGACTTAGAAATGGCGATGTATGGGCAGTTCCAACGCTTTCAAAAAGCATCAGTTTTGGTCAAATCTGTTGTTGAAGGTACTGAAATTACAAAGGAATTGGTTGAATCGGCGTTCAATCCGCAAGAACGTTATGCCCTTTTGCAAGCCGCTAAAAATGCGGTGGCTTTTGAAAAAAATAATCCGAAAGCAGCTGATAAACACTTAGACACTTTTAACGAAAAGCCGCTTAAGTACAACGCCAAAGGTTTATCCAATACCTACCAAATCACCCTCGATTTAGTAAAAAATGGTAAAAAACCATCTAAAATTGCCGATGAACGCAGTATGACGCTTGACACCATATACAGGCATCTGACAAAGTTAGTTGAAAAAGACTTGATTGATGTCGCAGAAATCATCGAAACGGACCGTATCGTATCGATTTTGAAAGCGATTAATAGCTTTGAAGAAGACCTTGGTGCGACTCCTGTCAAAGAGCTTTTGGGCGATGAATTTTCGTATGGTGAGATTCGATTGGTGCGGGCGGCGTTGCCTTATTTGGAGTAGTCAATTCGTTTTATAGCTAAAAGAGCAAGAGAAAGTGTTGGAAATGTTTACTTTTAGTCGGCATTTTACAATGTCTTTATCACAAATATTCTTTCACAAATCATTTCAATAAAATGAAACAATACACTTTTGCGTTGGTCGCTTTACCGCTTTTTGCGGCTATTTTGTTTACAAAATACACCCCTCAGTATGAAACACAACAAAACAATGTTTTGACCGAATCGGAGAAAAAAGGCGGTTGGAAAATGCTTTTCAATGGTAAAAACACCGAAGGTTGGCATATTTTTAACAAAAAAAGCGATGGCTCTGCTTGGAAAGTGGACGGTGATGCGCTCGTTTTAGATCCTGAAGTAAAAAACGCTGAGGGCAAACGCACGGGCAATGGCGACTTGATTACGGATAGTGAATTTGAAAACTATGAACTCCGCCTTGATTGGAAAATTGCACCTTGTGGTAACAGCGGTATTATTTTTAATGTGTTGGAAGACGGTAATCTCAAAGAGGTCTGGCATTCAGGTCCTGAAATGCAAGTGTTGGACAATACCTGTCACCCCGACGCAAAAATTCCGAAACACAAAGCAGGTGACTTGTACGACCTCATCGAATCGAGCCAAATCACTGTAAAACCCGTGGGCGAATGGAACAGCATCCGCCTCATAGTCAAAAAAGGACACCTTGAACAATGGCAAAACGGCAAAAAAGTTGTCGAAACCGATATGTGGACGCCACAATGGAAAGAGATGATTGCCAATAGTAAATTTAAAAATCAACCTGCTTTTGGTACAATCAAAAAAGGACGTCTCGC
>JAYTUR010000676.1:0-5047 GCA_043744475.1 Saprospiraceae bacterium
CTTGTTTTGACCACTGATTTTGATGCGCCATTCTTCTTCGCTACCGGGCTCCATTTTATCCCTAAACGTTTGATATTCAAAGTCTAATTCTTTATTCGAAAAAGGTATTTGAATGACTTTCGTTTGCAAAGTCGAGCGATTGTCCATGACATAACTGACGTGCAAAAAGATATTGCCGCGATATTCTTCTTCCAATTTTACGGCGTATTCGACCATGCCTTCAATCGGATGCCAAGAACGTTTGACAATTTTGCCATTGATTTCTTCTTCAATTAAGACATTTAATCGTTCCGAAGAAGTGCCATAATGCAAGGTTGCTGTTTGCTTTGGTTCATACGATTCACGGTCGAGCCAAGAGAAAAAAGTCTTGTTGGCTGGAACAATATCGTCGCCTGTGTCATATACAAGGACGTGTTTGATGAGTTCAATTTTTTCGCCCGTTGCGTCCGTCGTTTCCAAAGTAAAGCGATACACGCCTGGTTCATATTTGCGAATGTCTTTTGTTTCCACAAAACTCGTGTCCGTTCCAGCATCGGTTGCAGGTAAGGCTTTTGTTGAAAAAGTGGTTTCAGAAACGACACGTTTAACCAACCAATTTTCAACTTTATCTTCATTTTTGTAAGGAATCAAAGGAAAATCACGTTTAAAAACGTCTTCTGCAATAGAATGAGTGTCTGGCACTGCCCAATAACGCTCAATAAAGGGACGGCGCGGCGATGCCAATAATTCAATTTTTACTTTGCCAGTGGCACTTAAAGGTTGTCCATTTAAGTTGTTAGTTGTGATTTTGATTGTCTTAGCTTCTTTGCGGTTTATTTCAACTGGCAGTTCTATATCGAGATTCATGGATATATAACCTACTGAAACATCAGCTTTTGTGCTGTGTGTTTCGCCATTAATGTCTGTCACATCGGCATAAACAGCATATTCAAAAACAGGTTTTTTATTTTTCGGAATAGACAAATCGGGTAGGGCTTTGAAGGTGATTTCGTAGCCACCTTTTACGTCCGTTGTCGTTTCGCCATGAGCAATTTCCTGACCCGCAGAAGCGTAAGGATTCCAACCCCAATAACGCCAATAAGGGAAGCGGACTTCACGGACAACGCGGTATTTCACCTTCGCACCGTCAATATTAGAACCTGCAAAAGCCTTCGCTTCGCCTTTTACCTTTACGTCTTGATTCAAGGTGAAATCGCCCGTCAAAGGCAGCATTTTTACTTCAAATTTAGGACGTTTATATTCTTCAACCCTAAAACTGATTTGTCCTCCTACACTCGATTGGATACTCATATTACCCAATAAACCCGCCGATGGTGCTGTGAAAAAGCCATTTATTGTACCAAAACTGTTTGTTGTGAGCTTCAAACTACTCACTTTTTGCCGATTAACATCATAAAACGTCACTTCAACAGGCACATTTGCTTTGATGGACGGCGTTTTAGACCCCTCAGTATTTTGGCTATAAACTAAGCCTTTGAAGTAAACGGTTTGACCGGGACGATAAATCGCTCTGTCCAAAAAGAACTGCGTAACGGTAACAGTACGATTTTCTGGTTGATAAAAATAATTAGAAAATCCATCGCCCGTAATGAGCGAATCCTTGCCGTAGATGAATTTTGTTGTAAAATATTTATCCTTTGGCAAACGGGAATACACGAAGCCATTGCGGTCGCTGACCGTTGTCCCTATTTTTATCTTATCGTTTGACCTTGTTCTTGAATTATAGCGACCTTCCCAATATTCAACCGTCACTCCTGCAAGCGGCGCACTCGACGAACGGTCAACAACGACAAATTCGTTGGGTTCGTCGGCGCTCGTGCGTTGCCAATAAGCGATATTGGACACATTGAACATCGTATAACTGACCTTAGAACTATTTTTAAGCGTGTATTTATCATTGTCGGCAGCCAAAATGAGGTATAAACCATTGGGCAATTTGTCTATTTTGATTTCCGTTGTATGGCTGTTATAATCTCCATCATTGGGCAGTTTTACCATGCCTTTTTTAACAACGGGCAGACTGTTGTAATACTTTAAACGCTCTTGTTCATCGTTAAAATTAGTCCGATTGGTATGTTCATAAATCCTAATAATTTTATAGTAAATGGAGTCCAAATTATTGAAATGAACTGACGACAAAATGGCTTTATTGGGTACATTCACCTCTTCAATCTTAAAATCTACTGAGGGGGTCATTATATCATCAATCAAAGCGCGACACCCTCCTGAACCGTAGGCTTTTGGATATTTTTTTATGGCTTCTTTCGCAATTTCAAGAGCAGTTTTATTGTCATATTTACCGATATTTTCAGAGTTTGGTTTCCAGTTAGCGGCTTTATTGCGGTAATGTTGGGCTATTTTCAAGGAAATTTCAACATAAGATGGATTGTCGGCGTATTTGCTGCGCAAACCTTCAAGTGTCTTGATGTATAAATCATCTTTATTCGACATCACGGCATTTTGATGGACAAATTCCAATCGTTTTAAGTCCGCATCAATCAAAGCCGTTGGGTTTTCATCTTTCAAATGGAAGCGAATAACTTCTTGCATGAGCTTTAAAGTCCATAACTTCATAGAGGATGAATCACGGCTTTCTAAGTTGATGCCAACGAACTTATCTGCACCGCCGAATAAGGCATCATTATCCAATTCAAATTTATAATTTGGCTTAGACAAATACGTTTTTTCATCCATGAAATAGTCAATCGCCCGATGTGCCAAAAAATCAAAAAGTACAGGTCTGCGTTCATCTGACCCCTCAGTAGTAATCGCGTCAAAAACCTTAATAGCGACCTCTTTTGAACGGTCGTCATTGAGGCTTAACCGATAGAGTAGGGCGGCTTCGTCGGATAATTGTTGCATCGTCCACGTCCGTATATCATCTGTTTTGAAACCCGTCGTAGTCGTACGGTCGCGTAACTTCCAAATATTATTGTCCAAATATCTCGAATACATTTCCGCCAGCATAGATTGCATAATTTGTTTTGTCGGAAATTCCGCCTTGTCCATATCCGCGTGCATAGAGTTGACCGCTTTGACAAAACCATCTTCTTCCAATTCAGAGACATATTTTGCTTGATAAATCAAGCATTTGATGAGTTGGGAAGGATTACCTTCTTTTTTAGATTTTGCCAAAAGTTTTTCAACTTCTTGCAGGGCAGACTTCGGCAAGCCTTGACCTTCAAGGATGGAAATTTCTTTCCATTCCTTTGCGTAATCATCGGTTCTAAATTTCATGTTTTGAGCATTAAGACCGCTTATGAGCATAAGCACGGGAAGGATAAAAATGAATTTTTTCATAAGATAATTGACTTCGTGAATAATAAGACCTACCAGAGTTTTTGGTATTTAAACGTTAAAAATGGGTTGTCATGTTGCATTCTGACTAAGAAACAAATAAAAGTTACGACTATTTCAGTTTTTCTTGGTGATGTTAGTAAGATGCGAAAAGGAAAGTTTTGGCAGGTGTTTGAGCAGGTGTTAACGTTAATTTAACTGTTTTAAACCATATTGGGCAAAGTTAAGCATAAACAATGCCTTTTTTTAGCATAAAGTTGAGAAAAGATAATCTCTGAATGGTGCGGCTCTTATTGCTAAAAAAATACATATTCATAAGTACTTGATATATTCAAAAATATCTCTTCTTTTTCTACCTCCTATAATGGCATGAATTTGGCTTAGATTGGTCATTTATAGATACATCTTAAAAGATATATCCACTTTTTCATTACTATGCGAAATAATAAACTCATAACTAATCTGCTCATTCAATGAGAAAACTTTATTCTAGACCAATTATTATTGTCCTTTTTTGTGCCATTTTCACCTCCCCAATATTCGCACAAAATAACAATCTGAAAGTTGCTTTTAAAGATGCTGCCTCTGCACCAAAAAATCTAAACGTGTGCGGTGATGAAGCAACTGTGACCATGACCGTTAGTACTGAGGGGTCTCTCTCTGCGACGCGGCGCAACGTTTCAGCGACCTTAAAACTCTTTAAAGGCGTTCAATTTGTCCGTTTTAATACGGTTGGAACGTCTGCGGGTGTTATTGTGAACACATTAAACAGTGGCGGCGCGGTATTTAATTTGCCCGATTTGACCCCTTCGAGTGGCAGTTCATTTGTCAATATCAGTTATGTTATTCGCGTCAATTGTGAATATACAGACACTTTGACGCGCAACGACTTGATAGATGTGAAAGACGTTTGGGACTTTCGCTACGATATGGGCACATCTTCGAGTTTGACCGAAACGGATAATTCAACGCCTTATCGCGACCAAATCAAAGTACCGTTTTTTACGGTGTCTGTCTCAAATAATGCGACTGCAGCCCGCGTTGGTCAATGTTTTCAAAGAACGATTCTTATCAATAATTCAGGTTTGGATGGCTATATCAAGGGTTTTGAGTATAAAAACACGCAAGGGGCGGGTGTTTCCATCCAAAGCATGACGATAAACGGGCGCGCCGTTACGTTTACAAAAACACCTGCTTTTAATGTGGCGGGTGATACAACTATCTCGGCGACCGTTCCGGATTCTCTTTTCCAATACAATACGCGCGGTCCTGTTTTGCCTTCTGACGGCGACTTGCTTTTTGAACCTGATGAAACGGTGACAATTATTGAAAATTTTTGCGTTGTGAATTGCAACAAATCTCGTACAAGTACCCACGCTATGTCGTGGGGCTGTGATAATCGTTTTTGTAATACGATTTCAAGACAAGACATTATTAGGTTGGGTGAAGGGCAAGTAAACGTCGGTTTTGTTGGACAAGGTTCAACACCAGACGTATTAGGCGGTTATTGCCGTATTGGTCGTTCAACGGTTCGTTTTATCAATAATGGCGTTGAAGTTGACCCTGGCACGGCAAGTATGTATGATTTGCAATTGGGTGTCGGCTTAGGCGATTCACTTTTGTTGAGCAATGCGGGTTATCGCATTACGAAAATAACAGTTGCAGGTATCGAATTACCGACCCCCTCAGTATCCTTAGCGGATTTGCGCGCAAACCCGTTGTTTTCAACCGACCCTGATGGCGCAGGTGT
>JAYTUR010000677.1:0-1308 GCA_043744475.1 Saprospiraceae bacterium
CGACTCGATTATTGCGTAAAAAACTCAATTTTGCATTCGGATACATCGGTCTAATATCATCAGGGCTCATCCAATCTGCGGCTTTTGTTACTTGAAACCATATTTTGAGTGCTTGTTCACTTTCGGGATGTATCGCCCAAAAATCACGTAAAGCGGCTCGGGTTATTATTCTCATAGTTGTTTGCTTTTGCAAAGTTAATACTTTTTACCAAAATGGTAATTTATTTTATTTCCTTTAACAAAAAAAAAACCAAACAAAAGTATTACTTGTTTTCTAGTTCATTCAATCTTATCAAACATATTTTTTTCATAAACAGCAAAAAACGCTTCTTAAGAACAAGATGATACCCCCCTCAGTATATTTCTACCAAAACACCCAAATCACCACTTTATTTTCCTAAATTTGCGGCGTTTTTCAAGAGTGTTCATATTGAATACTAAAATCGAAAAGCCAATAATTGAATAAATGGGAAATATAGTCGCCATAGTCGGTCGCCCAAATGTGGGCAAATCTACTTTTTATAATCGCCTCGTCGGTGGACGGGAAGCCATCGTTGACAATATTTCGGGCGTGACGCGCGACCGCAAATACGGTATTACGGAATGGAATGGGAAAAAATTTAAGGTCGTTGATACAGGCGGTTTTGTCGAAGGCTCGGACGATGTGTTCGAAACGCAAATCCGTTTGCAAGTGCGTATGGCTTTGGAAGAGGCAGATGTCATTGTTTTTATGGTGGATGCCACAACGGGTCTGACAGACCTCGACGAAGACATTACCGAAATGCTGCGCCGTACCCGCAAACCTGTAATTTTAGCCGTCAATAAGGTGGATAATCCGACCTTACAGATGGCTGCCAATGAATTTTGGAGTCTCGGTTTCGAGGAAGTGTTTTTCATGGCTTCTATTTCAGGTTCAGGCTCTGGCGATTTGCTCGATTCAGTGGCTGAAAAAATCGAAAATGTTGAGCCTTTGGAAACAACCTTGCCCAAACTCGCCATTTTAGGACAACCGAATGTCGGAAAATCATCGCTTTTGAATGCACTCATGGGCGAAGAAAGAACGATTGTAACCGACATCGCTGGTACAACGCGCGACCCGATTCATACGCATTACAACAAATTTGATAAGGAATTTATCATCGTGGACACCGCAGGGATGCGTAAAAAAGCAAAAGTGCATGAAGATTTGGAGTTTTATTCGGTCATGCGCGCCATCGAAGCCATTGAAGAATGTGATGTCGCTTTGCTCATGATTGATGCCCAAACGGGTGTGGAAGCGCAAGACATGTCTATTTTCAAATTGGTGCT
>JAYTUR010000678.1:0-1307 GCA_043744475.1 Saprospiraceae bacterium
TTCAACAATCGAACAAAAGGGATATTGAGCGACCGTGCCAAAGCTCGACGCGCAGGAATCACGCCATCGTAAGTTTCCGCATAGTTTTCAGGATGATAACCACCAATTTCGGTTGGAATATCTATGAGCATAGAATTGGGCAAAATTTCACCTTCTTGTTGGGCATAAGCATAGAGAAAAGGCTTTAAAATACTACCCGTCGAACGCAGCGAGGGAATGACATCCACATCTTCGCCATGCTCCTTCCCTGCCCCAATGATGTTGCCGCAATATGCTAAAACATTGCCTGTTTCAATATCCGTTACAAAAACAGCGGCGTTGTGTATGCCATTGGAAATCAAGGTATTGTGATGAATTTGAAGGATACTATTCACCTGTTTTTGTAGATTTTCATCAATCGTTGTGCGCACCCGTGAACGTTGACCCGTTCTAAAAATTTGTTCTTTGAAAACCCTATCGAGCAAATGCGGTGCAGATTGTGGTAGTGACAAAGGCTGTTCGGGCAGCGGTTCTTCTTTCGCCAATTCGCCTGTGGCGCGGTCAATGGTACCCCTCAGTATAAGACGTTCTAAAAGGCGATTTCTTTTATTGAAAAGGGCGAGACGGTTGCGGGCAATGTGAATGAGCGAAGGTGCATTGGGCAACACCGCCAACATCGCAGATTCTGCCCAACTTAATTGATTGGGGCTTTTACCAAAATAACGCCACGATGCTGCTTCGAGCCCAACAACATTGCCACCAAAAGGCGCATTGGAGGCATATAACAATAAAATATCGTTTTTGGTATATGTGATTTCAAGACGCATTGCCATCGTCGCTTCAAGGAGTTTTGTCAAAATATTTCGGGGTTGATTTTTACGCGCCATGCGTATTGTTTGCATCGTTATGGTAGAACCGCCGCTCACAACTTCTTGATTTCTAATGTTTTGTCCAATAGCCCGAAACAATGAAAAAAGATTGACTCCTGGATGATAATAGAATTGTCGGTCTTCAAACTCCAATAAACAATCAATGAATTTTTGTGGTAAGGTATCACTTGGCGGAAAACGCCATTGACCATCGGCAGCAATGCGTGCATTGAGCAAAGCACCATCGTTTGCCTCCAAAACCATGCTTGTTGGGTCATCAAATAAGGGTTTTGGAAGACAAAACCAAAAGCACACGAAGAGGACACAAAAGCCTATTTGAGTTTTGCGGCGATGTTTTTCTAAAAAGAAAAAAGAAAGATTTCTTATTTTTTGAAGCATAAATAATTGTCAATAAGCCGCAAGTTTCGGATTTTTTATTGATAATAAAGAAAAAATACT
>JAYTUR010000679.1:0-5026 GCA_043744475.1 Saprospiraceae bacterium
CAGTATATTTTTAGATTTTAAATAAATTATGGCAAAAAAGAACATCTTAATCGTCCCGGGAGACGGTATTGGGCAGGAAGTAACTGCCGTTGGTAAAAAGGTTTTAGACAAAATCGCAGCGAAATTTGGACATGAATTTGTCTATGACGAAGCCCTTATTGGTCATGCAGCGATAGAAGCGACAGGCAATCCGTTGCCTGATGAATCATTGGCGAAAATGCGTGCTTCAGATGCTGTTTTGTTTGGTGCAGTCGGTCATCCTAAATATGACAACGACCCGACTGCCAAAGTACGCCCCGAACAAGGGCTGTTGAAAATGCGTAAAGAATTGGGTTTATACGCCAATTTGCGTCCAATCAAATTGTTTGATGAATTGTTAGACGCATCAAGCATCAAGCCTGAATTGCTGAAAGGTGCAGATATTTTGTTCTTCCGCGAATTGACAGGCGATATTTATTTCGGCGAAAAAGGGCGCAACGAAGAGAATACCTACGCCTACGATATTGCCGGTTATCACCGCTACGAAGTCGAGCGCATCACCCGCAAAGCCTTCGATGCGGCACGGACACGTCGCAACAAATTAATGTCGGTTGACAAAGCTAATGTATTGGAAAGCAGTCGTTTATGGCGTGAAACAGTTTTGGAAGTTGCTAAAGATTATCCCGATGTGGAGTTGGAACACCAATTCGTTGATGCCGCAGCTATGTTGTTAATCAAAGACCCGCGCCGTTTTGATGTGGTCGTAACGGGCAACTTATTTGGCGATATTTTGACGGACGAAGCATCTCAAATTGCAGGTTCGATGGGTATGTTGGCATCGGCTTCGGTGGGTGACAGCACGGGCGTTTATGAGCCAATCCATGGTTCAGCACACGACATCACAGGCAAAGGTCTGGCAAATCCGATGGCTTCTGTTTTGTCTGCGGCTTTGTTGTTAGATATTTCTTTTGGCATGAAAGACGAGGCAAATGCGATTATTGCTGCTGTTGATGCTGTATTGAAAGCAGGTTTCAGAACGGGTGATATTGCGGACGCAAAAACACCGAAAAATATGATTCTTGGTACTGATGCAATTGGCGAGGAGATTTTGAATCGAATTTAAACTGATAGTCATTTTCTGTGTTCTACTGAGGGGTATCTTTAATCGTTTTGATTATTGATACCCCTCAGTAATTCAATCAAATTTAAGAAAAAATGGAGCAAATTAAAGCAGCTATTGGACAGATGATAACGATTACAGATGCGGAATTGGATAGATTTCTTGAAGATTGTTATGTCAAATCTTTTAAAAAGAAGGATGTTTTAAGTGTGCCAAATAAAATTTGTAATGACATCTTTTTTATCAATAAAGGCATTATTCGCTTGACCGTAACGGATAATAAAGGCAACGAAAACACGACGCATTTTGCTCTCGAAAACCAATTTATTGCAGATTATGCGAGTTTTATTCAAAAAACCAATTCCATTTATACTTTGCAAGCACTCGAAGAATCCGAAGTAGTTGTTTTGCCTCGTCCGACAATCGAATGGGGTTACAAAAACCTAACGCAAGGTGATAAATTAGGGCGCATTATTGCTGAATTTTACTTCATTTACCTCGATAATCGCTTAAAAAATGTTTATGGTAACAACCCAAAAGAACGCTACGACAACATCACACAGATTTTTCCGAATATCCACAATCGCGCACCGCAACACATGATTGCGTCTTACCTCGGTATCACATCGGTGCATTTAAGCCGTTTGAAAAAGCAAAATCTTTTGAAAACGTAAACATTTGTTATCGTTTTGGGGCAAAATCGCATCGTATTTTTGCATCAAATTATTGATAATGAAATACTTTTTTGAAGAATTAAAGTTTAGAAACGAAACTTTATTCACTTTTGGTTTAGCCTGTTTCATCGCTTCTATTGTTTTTTTAGGGTTATCGAAACTGACAAACACGCAAGTCATGGGTGTCAGTGC
This sequence comes from Saprospiraceae bacterium, assembly GCA_043744475.1. Lineage (GTDB taxonomy): Bacteria > Bacteroidota > Bacteroidia > Chitinophagales > Saprospiraceae > JAAFJT01. The sequence goes on from JAYTUR010000679.1 coordinate 1,966, forward strand.
GTGGTTCAAACCCTTCAAATTTGCGGCTTCGACGATGTTTTACGCGTGGTCAATGGCTTGGTATTGTCATTATCTACAAAATGTAAATATCACATTATTTAATTGGTCGGTCATCATTTTGTTGGGTTTTGAGATTTTTTACATCGCTTTGCAAGCAGGTCGTGGGCAACTTTCACACTATAATGTTAGTAGCCCAATGTATGCGGCTTTGTACTCGATGATGGCTTTGGCTGCGAGTGCCGTTACGCTTTACACTGCTTACATTGGGCTGCTATTTTTTGCCCATGACTTCCCAGATTTGCCCACTTCCTATATTTGGAGCATACGCTTGGGTATTGTTATTTTTGTTATCTTTTCCTTTGAAGGCTTTGTTATGGGCAGCCGCATGACCCATACAATTGGCGGTGCGGATGGTGGCAACGGCATACCGATTTTAAATTGGAGTACAAAATTTGGCGACCCACGTGTGGCACATTTTATCGGGATGCACGCTTTACAAGTATTGCCGATTCTGTCTTATTATTTGCTCAAGGAAATGAAGTTAACAATTGGATTAGGTGCTTTGTATGCTGCTTTAGCTGTATTGACGTTGTTACAAGCACTTCAAGGAAAATCTTTTAATAAATTGTAAATCAAATAGTTATGACTTTATCAAATTCTGAAAAACTTCGTTTGAAAAATAAATATGGTTCATGGGCTGTTGTTACAGGGGCATCATCGGGCATTGGACGTGAACTCGCAGAAAGGCTTGCAGAATCAGGTTTGAATCTTGTTATCAATTCAAGAAGGAAAGAACAATTAGAAAGAATTAGTAAGGATTTAACCTCAAAATACGCCATTCAAGTTGTCGTTGTGGCTTCTGATAATGCGACGCAACAAGGCATTGAAGACTTGATTACAGCCACTAATAGCCTCGATATTGGGCTACTTGTGGTTTCGGCAGGTTATGGCACTTCTGGAACATTGCATGAGTCCATAATTGAAGATGAAGTAAATATGTTGCATGTAAACTGCGAAGCCCTATTGAAATTGACACATCATTTTAGCAAAATATTTGTCCAAAAAAGACGGGGTGGTATTATTTTAATGAGTTCAATGGTGGCTTTTCAAGGTGTGCCTTATGCTGCGCCTTATGCTGCGACAAAGGCTTATGTTCAGACCTTAGCGGAAGGTATAGCGCATGAATTAAGTCCTTTTGGCGTAGATGTATTAGCCGCTGCGCCCGGACCAGTTGATAGCGGTTTTGGGAAAAGAGCGAATATGAAAATGAAGATGTCGTTAACACCTGCACAAGTTGGCGTACCAATTTTGAAGGCATTAGGTCGTAAAAAAACTGTTTTGCCTGGTTTTTTGACAAAATTTTTAGTTTTTTCATTGAGAACAGTGCCAAGGTGGGGTAAAGTGCGGATTATGAAATTGGTAATGGGCGGAATAACGGAGCATCAAAGAGCGTAATTTGTAGATTTAACTTAACGCAAGTTTAAAACTTGCGTTAAGTTTTCTAACTTTGCGTCCCAAAAAGACACCTATTATGCCGCAACTTCTTTTGCGTAATATCCGCATCATCGCACCGCAACAACCGTTGATAGACGGTCAAATCCGCGATATTTTAATCGAAAATGGTAAAATTCTAAAAATCGGCACTGAAATTCCCTACGATACTGAGGGGGGTATTCAAGTCTTTGAGCAGTCAAATGCTTGTGTTTCAATAGGTTGGTTCGATGTCGGAACTCAAATATGCGACCCAGGTTTAGAACATCGTGAAGACCTTGAATCAGTTTCTAATGCCGCGATGGCAGGCGGTTTTACGGCTCTTGCACCGTTTCCAAATACAGAACCGGCTATTCATTCTAAGTCTGAAATTTTATACATAAAAAATAGAACGAATCCCTATCTTGTTGACTTTGAGCCTATTGGTGCATTATCAGTAGATTGTAAGGGTAAAGATATGGCAGAAATGCTTGATATGCGTTCCGTCGGTGCAGCTGCTTTCAGTGATGGACGAAAATCGGTTCAAGATGCGGGACTTTTACTGAGGGGTATGCAATATGCCAAAATTTTTGATGGACTTATATTTAATGTACCAAATGACAAAACGATTGCGCCACATGGCGAAATTCATGAAGGTGAAGTGTCCACGTCTTTGGGTTTGTCGGGTATTCCTTCGATGGCAGAGGAGTTGATGGTGCAGCGTGATTTGTCTCTTTTGGCCTATGCCAATTCAAGACTTCATTTTCACAATATCTCAACAGCGGGTGCTGTTTCAAGCATTAAAGATGCTAAAAAACGAGGTTTGAAAGTGACGGCAAGTGTTGCCGCTTTGAACCTATGTTTTACGGACGATGAACTGAGGGGGTTCGATACAAATTTTAAAGTGATGCCGCCTTTGCGCGAAGAAATTGACCGTCAAGCACTTATCGAAGGCTTGGCAGATGGTACAATTGATTTTATTTCTACAAATCATACGCCGATAGATGAAGAAGGGAAAAATTTAGAATTTCCTTATGCCGATTTTGGGGCAATTGGTCTTGAAACAACTTTTGGATTAATTAATCAATATCTGAATAAAATTTTCACAATCAATGATTTTGTTCGCTTTTTAGCGATTCAACCACGACAGGTTTTAGGGCTTGAAATACCTACAATTACTGAGGGGGTAGAAGCCAATTTGACTATTTTTAATACTGATGAAACATGGACTTTTCAAACAAAAGATATTCGTTCAAAGTCAAAAAATACACCTTTGGTGGGTCAGATACTGAGGGGTAGTGTTTTAGGCGTCGTTAATAATGGACAATTTGTATTTTTTTGATTTAGTCCGAAAAAAGTCCTTTTTTGTATGAAAATTCATTTAGAAATTAAATATAATTGCTACATTCGTGAAGTTAAACACAGTAAAATCTGTGCTTGATGAAGGGACAAAATTTTTCACAACTAATTTAAACAAAAGGAATTATGGCAATTTTAGACAATTCAGATGCACCATTACAAGAAAAAGACATATCTATTTGGGGTAATGTCAAAAAATGGGGTCTCATTTCAGCCTTAGTCGGCATCGTAT
>JAYTUR010000680.1:0-5021 GCA_043744475.1 Saprospiraceae bacterium
TTCAGCTTTATCACTGACCATTAATTCTTTGAAAAGCCGGTTGTGGTCAGCTGAACTTTCAAGCGTTTCGTCTTTTTCCCATTCAATTTTCACAGCTTCACGTGCTTTTTTAACCTCCCAAGTCGTTTTGCCGACAACAGCAACTTTGTCTTTAAAAGACACAACATCAATAATTCCAGGCATTGCTTTCGCTGCTGTTCCGTCAAAAGATTTAAGTTTCAAACCAAAAGCAGGTGGACGTTGAACCATCGCAATAAGCATACCCTCACGTTTGAAATCCAAACCATAAATGGCTTTGCCTGTTGTAATTAGTTGATTATCAACGCCTTTTACGAAATTACCAATGAGTTTAAAATCCTTTCTATCTTTCAGCGGTACATTTTTAGGCGCTGCCAATTGGGCCGCATCAGCGGCTAATTCACCGTAAGTCAATGACCGATTTGTGGCTTTGTGCAGCACTTTACCCATGTCAGTCGTGCAACTACTGAGGGGTACTTGCCAGCGTTTCGCCGCCGATTCCATGAGCATTTGGCGTGCCGTTGCACCTGCTTCTCGAAGGCGTTTCCATGAGTGAGGCGTTGAACCGCTACCGCCAGCGACCTGCCTTTCAAACCGCTTATTGTCCAAAGGGGCTTGTTCAACTTTTACTAATTTCCAATCCATGTCCAATTCTTCGGCAACAGTCATTGGGAAAGACGTTTTTATGCCCTGCCCTACTTCGGGATTGGGTGAAAAAATGGTTGCCGTTCCGTCTAAATTGATGGATAAATAGGCATTGAATGATAACGCCCCCTCAGTATCCGCCGTAATGACCGCCGAATGAAAGCGTTTGGGTGCTAATATATTGAAACCCAATAGCAAGCCGCCCCCTGTGGTTGCGGCATATTTTATAAAATCGCGTCTGCTATGTTGCATTTTTGATGATTTTTAAGGTGAATTAAGACTTTTTCGATGCCAATTTCACTGCATCTTTAATGCGGTGATACGTGCCACAGCGACAGATATTGCCCGCCAAAGCATTGTCAATATCTGCATCAGTGGGCTTTGGATTCGTTTTTAGCAAAGCCGCTGCCGTCATGATTTGACCTGCTTGACAGTAACCACATTGAGACACATCTTTTTCGTCCCAAGCCAATTGCAGCGGGTGGTTGCCTTTTTCAGACAAACCCTCAATAGTTGTGATTTTTGAAGACTCAATTGCAGAAATAGGCATGACACAAGAGCGCATTGCTTGACCATCAATATGCACCGTGCAAGCACCACAAGAAGCGATACCGCAACCGTATTTTGTACCCGTCAATCCCAAATGGTCGCGTAAAACCCAAAGGAGCGGTGTATCTTCGGCAACATCGGTTTTGTAATCTTTGCCGTTGATTTTAAGTGAGTATAAAGCCATGATAATTCGATTTAGATTTTTTATAAAATACCTTAATGGACAATGGTTGAAAATAGACTAAAAGATTTAAAAGGCATTCTTTGTTTAAAATAGAGTACTCAAATTACTCATTTTATCCCATTTTTGAACCTTTTTTAGTTGAAACAAGCGTTTTTTTTGACAAATCACTTTATGCGTTTTCATAGAATAAGGCGTAACTTACCCCCTTCCGAATGAGAATTCTTCGGGTTAATATTCAAATAAAAAAATGAAAAAATACGTTTTTGTTGCTTATTTCAGCTTAATCACACCTGCACTTTTTGGTCAATCTGCCAAGGGGATAACGGGTAAAAGAGACACCGGTTATACAACATTTAAGGCTTATAACGACATCAAAAAGTCACATCCCAATGTTGCAATCTCTTTTGTTTCGGATAACATGCCCCCCTCAGTAAAAACAGAAAAAGACATCGTTTATAATTCTATTGGCAACAGAGCGTTACGCTTAGACGCATTTTTTTCTAAGAAAAAGACTCGAAAAGCACGTCCTGCTATACTTATTATTCATGGTGGTGGGTGGCGAACAGGTAATCGTGAACAACATATTCCTTTGGCAAAACACTTAGCTGCATTAGGTTATGTCTGTTTTACACCCGAATATCGGTTATCAACTGAAGCCTTATATCCTGCTGCGGTTCATGACCTGAAAGCCGCTTTGCGTTGGATTCGGGCAAATACCAAAAAGTACAAAATTGACACCAATCGCATTGCAACAATAGGCTTTTCCGCAGGTGGTCAACTATCTACTCTCTTAGGAACAACGGGCGATAATCCCGAATTTGAAGGCACATTTGGAAATCTTGGACATTCTACAAAGGTCAATGCAATTGTTGATATTGACGGCATCCTCGCATTCATTCATCCCGAATCGGGCGAAGGCGACGACAGCCGTTCAACGTCCGCGGCGACATATTGGTTTGGGTATTCAAAAACTGAAAATCCCGCCCTTTGGCAAGCCGCTTCCGCACTCAATCACGTAAATGCTCAAACGCCGCCGACTTTGTTTTTGAACTCTGGCGTTGACAGAATGCACGCCGGACGCACTGATTATTTGGCAAAATTAGCCGCTTTGAATATCTATTCTGAAGTCCATATTTTCCCAAATTCACCCCATTCGTTTTGTCTTTTTAACCCTTGGTTTGAACCAACAGTGCAGTATATTGATATCTTTTTAAGGACAATATTTAAAAATTAATTGACCACAGAATATATAATGGAATGAATAAAACAATCGGAAATGCCGAAAAAATTTGAAAATAGAGCGTTTTATATGTAGTGTTGCGGCAATAAAATAGCGTATTTTTAGTGATAACACCTTTAGTCGTTTGCTTTGTCGCCATAATTAGCCACCGCTGACAGGCGGAATCAAAGCAATCTCATCGCCTAGGCACAACAGCGTATCGTCATTTCCATACTCTGCATTCACCGCTATCATCAGCGAAGACAATGCTAAAAATCGCGGATAAAGGGCTAATATCTGCTGTTTTAAATCATTGACACTTGCCCCCTCAGTCATTTCTATTGAAAAAACTGAACTGCCGATGATATCACGTGCTATGCCAAATGTTAGGATTTCTAAAGTCATATTATATGTCGTTGCGTCATTGGTCTGTCGTCATTTTAAGCAATGACTACAGAACGATGACAATTTATATGTTATTCCACAAGATATTTACGCCCGCATAAAGCACCAAAACTGCTGTTAATTGCCGTACCAGCGTTTGATTGAAGCGAAAAGTCGTCAATCGGCTTCCGAGTTGACCGCCAAGCAAAACGGCACCCATCAGAGGTAAGACAAAAGCCCAATCCAATTGCGGATTTTTGGTCAATTGTCCCGCCAAACCTGAAATGGAATTAATAAGAATAAAAAAACTGGCTGTTGCAGCGATATTTTTAGGTGTATCCCACTTCATTAAATTCAAAACGGGCGATAAAAAAATACCGCCCCCAATACCGACCATGCCCGACAAAAAACCAATTGAACCACCGAGTAATGACCCCCTCAGTATGGAAGCATTTGCAGGTGTTTCGACTTCATTTCTTTTAAAATAATTTTGAAAAAACATCAATAATGCTGCGATAACAAGACTTATTCCCAATATAATGAAGAAAGTTTTTTCTTTCAACGGCAAAAGCCCACCGACAAAAGCCATCGGAACGGAGGCAATACTGAGGGGTATGATTTTTTTTAAATTCAAATATCCACCACGCCAAAAAAGCCATGTTCCACCCACAACAACAACAATATTGCAAAGCAAAGCTGTTGGTCGCATCGTCGTCATTGATACGCTATAAAGTGCTAAAAGAGCGAGATAACTCGAGCCTCCGCCAAAACCTGCACTCGCATAAACGGCAGCTATGCCAAAGAAAAATAGCAATAATTCAATGTGTTCCATGATAAATAATTAATTGAAAATCAATAACATAGATTATTTTTCAAAACCCTTAGTCCAAATACCGCTTCGTTAAGCCGCCATAAAAATCAATTCTACGGTCGCGGAAAAAAGGCCAGATGCGGCGCACGTCTTCTGTCCGTTGTCTGTCAATTTCAATCACGACATTTTCTTCTACATCCGTTGACGCTTTATATAAAAATTCACCTTGTGGTCCCGCGATAAAACTCTGCCCCCAAAATTGAATCCCATTCGTCACGCCCGACCAATCCCCTTCAAAACCCACTCGATTGACTGTAATTACAGGCAGCCCATTGGCAACTGCATGACCGCGCTGAATTGTTTCCCAAGCGCCATGTTGCCGCGTTTTTTCCCCCTCCGTATCGGTGCTTTCCCAGCCAATAGCTGTTGGATAAATGAGCATTTCTGCGCCACGCAAAGCCATCAAACGGGCTGCTTCGGGATACCATTGATCCCAACAAACTAGAACGCCCAATGTTCCCACACTTGTTTTGATGGGTTCAAAACCCAAATCACCGGGCGTAAAATAGAACTTTTCGTAGTAAGCAGGGTCATCAGGAATGTGCATTTTACGATATTTTCCTGCGATTTCGCCATTTTTTTCAAACACAACGGCTGTATTGTGGTACAAACCTGCCGCCCGTTTTTCAAAAAGAGAAGTAACTAAAACAATATTGTGTTTTTTTGCGGCTTCGCCAAAAATAACCGTTGAAGGTCCGGGAATCGGTTCTGCCATATCAAATTTGTCTGTTTCTTCGACTTGACAAAAGTATATACCACAATGCAATTCCTGCAAAATAACCAATTCCGCCGCTTTTGCAGCACATTCTTCAATACCTTTTAAACTGCGTTCTATATTTTCTTCACGGCTGCCGCCACTGATTTGTTGGACGATGCCGACTTTTAATTTTGTCATGTTTCAATTTTTTTTGCAAAAATAGAAAGAGTCATCGAGCATTTTAGCTGGATGACTCTTTCTATTTAGTTTTTTACTGTGTTTGCATCCCGAAATATCGGAAAATGGATTAAATAGGGACGATATTATTTTTGAACCATTCCCGACATTCATCTAAACTGCTTTCGCCAGAGGCGACTTTGAGAACGAAGGCTAAAAGAATGTCCTTGCCCAAATCTCTTATTAAACGATAATCATTCAGTTTTAGAAAAGCTAA
>JAYTUR010000681.1:0-1303 GCA_043744475.1 Saprospiraceae bacterium
TTTGAGCCGTTTGGGTGACTTTTGTTGTATTTTGTAGAACAAAAAGGTGGAAAGTAGCGGTTTGTGTTTCACCCGGTTGCAATTCATTGATTGACCATACCCCATTCCAAGAATCATATTGCCCTTTTGACGAATAAGCGGCTTGATACGCAAAAGGTCCTGCGCCAGTATTGGTGCGTTTATAAGGTGGCAACCAATTGACTTTTATGCCTGTCGCTTTCGAGATACCTCGATTTTTGATGGTCAAAGTGAATTTGACAGAACCCCAAAGCGGTAAACCGTTGTTATCGGCAGTCAATTCTAAATCTAAATCGGGTTTTTCGGGGACGAGTGGTGTTGTGCTTTCGTAGCGATAGATTTGATTGCGTCCCAAAATAGCCCATGCAACATTGTTGTTTACAATCTCTAAAAAAGTAAAAGCATAAGCTGGAAAACCATAAGGTGTGAAAATTGAATCTAAGGTATATGGTTGAATGTCTTTGCGTGAATTCCACGTTTTGCCCAAGTCATTTGTCAAAGCTGAATAGAGGACTTTGCGAACGGTATCTTGGAAAAATGCCATCATGGTTTGCGTATTGGGTACGTTTTCCAGTGGCCAACTGGTGTAACTCGGCAAACTGCCCGATTCTGTCCATGTTGCACCGCCATCTTCTGTATAAAGCGGTTTCAAATAATCATCGCCAATACCCCTCAGTAAAAGTCCATTATTATTATCAGAAAAAGCCAAATGCGGGGTAAATCCAGGCACGTAGCCCGTTTCGAACCAAGCACCCGCTGTCCAGTTGCGTCCTCTGTCCAATGACCGCCAAACGCGCCATTTATCAGCAACGTAATCATTCGACCAAAAGAAAAAAGTATTCCCGATGACTTGAAAATCCGCTAAGATTGGAAACTCAGTCTGTCCCATTCTCGGATAATTGGTTTGTGGCAAGCGCGTATAAGTGGCACCGCCATTTGTTGTGTACATAATAATCACGTCCAAACTATCTGGGTCAGATATAAAAATACCATTGTCTTTGTCCCAAAAATAAACGTGGTCGGGAAAAGTTCGAGGCTGCATTGGCATATCTTGCCACGTTGCGCCGCTATCAACAGTCCGTTTGAAAGCAAAATGACCTTCCGCATTGGTTGAAATCAGGTGAGCCGTTTTGCCGTCGAAGGGCTGAATATGGGGATAAAAACCGATGTCGTTATTGGCAAGTGTTCCCTTTGTGTAGGTTTTGCCACCATCGCCCGTTCTCAAAAATTCTGATTTTCGGATATGCGTTGTGTCGGCAAAAGGGGTACGGGTGTACGTCCACAT
>JAYTUR010000682.1:0-1301 GCA_043744475.1 Saprospiraceae bacterium
AGGAAACTCTTTGTCGCTTTTGTTAAAGACAAAGAGTTTCCTACTGAATGACAAAAGCGACAAAAAGCGACTTGTTCCTAAACTTACTTAAAGTACCAAAGTAGAACTAAGTTTAGAAAGATAATGTAGCTTATTTAATTGAATCTCATTAACAAGCGGTTACAAGATGATAGATGTGAACGGAAGCGTTTTTTTAGACCCCCTCAGTAAAATCAACCAAAAGAGGTTGAAAAAAGACTTTATAAACTTCGTTTTAAGGCTCTTTGACGATTGTGAACAAGTCGCTTTTGTCATTCAGTAGGAAACTCTTTGTCGCTTTTGTTAAAGACAAAGAGATTCCTACTGAATGACAAAAGCGACTTAAAGTGATAACAAAGTGGCTTGTTAATTGATTGACAAAGAATCATTTTTTAAAGATTCATAATACCATTTTTGTATTCATCAACAGAAAAAATGAGTTTTTAAACAGTAAAAAAGTGTTCACGAACAGTAAAAAAGTGTTCACGAACACATTTTTACTGTTCGCGATAACCAAATTAGTTATCGCAAAGACAAAAAAAGTGTTCACGATAACTAATTTGGTTATCGCGAAGACAAAAAATATGTTCGCGAACACAAAAAATGTGTTCGCAAATTGATTTTTACGCTTGCTCGTCATTGCGAGGAACGAAGCAATCTGTTCACTGTTAAAGGATTGCTTCGTTCCTCGCAATGACGAGCAAGTGTTCAGCGCAATGACGAGCGTGTTTAAATCTGTCATTACATCTAAAACAAAATAAAAATGCCTAAATTCATCACCAACGAAATAATGATTAACGCACCGGCAACCGATGTATGGGATGCTTTGGTCAATCCTGCGAAAACAAAAGTGTATATGTTCGGTTGCGAAGCCCTGTCTGATTGGGCAGAAGGCAGCCCTTTGGTTTGGCAAATGGATTATGAAGGTAAACCCTTTATTCCTGTGAAAGGTCATGTGGTAGAGATTGACACACATGAGTATTTGGCTTATACGGTCTTTGACCCGACTTCGACGATGCCCGATATTCCAGAAAATTACTTGACTGTCACGTATGAATTGTCAGAAGAAGACGGACAAACGACTTTGACGGTAACGCAAGGTGATTATGATACGGTGGCAGAAGGCGAACGCCGTTATACGGAGTCTTACAACAACGGCGAAGGTTGGCAACCGATTTTGGTGGCGATAAAAGCGTTGGTGGAGACCCCCTCAGTATAGTTTTGGGGCTACGCCCCGATGAAAATAGAGAGAAGGCAATAGCTACCGATATTAAGCACCTAAC
>JAYTUR010000683.1:0-4997 GCA_043744475.1 Saprospiraceae bacterium
CTTTCCAAACAATTCCGTAAACCTTTTGTCCCTATAAGCCCAAATTTTGTTCAATTGTGGTCGAACAAAAAAACGGTCAATCAACGGTTCGAAGAACCAGCCGGGCGATAAATAATGCACACGGTCAGTCATCAGCACATAATCACCTTTGTCTTCAAACAAATGCTCATGATGCCACAACAAGTATGGCCCCTTCAACTGTTGGTCAACAAACCGCACAAGTGGTTCAAAATCAGTGATTAATGTACGCCAATAAAAAGGAATGCTAAACATTTTGATGCGGTAGTCAATCAGAGTACCTACCTTCGTTGGAATCGGTGACGGTGTAAGGATTAAAAAACTAAGGTCGGACGGTGTGACTTCATTGAGGTTTTCAGCTTTACTGAAAAAATCAAAAATATCGGTTAACGAACCGTACAGCTTTGTTTCAAATTCAAGGAGATGCGTTGCCATATTTATTTTTTTAGTGATTAACAAAGAGAACGCAAAGTAGTTGTGGTTCTTTAGTTTTTTTATAGTTAAACAGCTTTAGCGTTCCAAAAATCGTCGAAGTTCGCAACTTCGACGACTTTTGGCGCAAACTAAGCACCCCCTCAGTATTTTCGTTTCCAATGATTATTCAAAACCTTCAAAATAGCCATTGCCAATTCTCCTTGAATCGCCCGACTGTTTGCTAAAATGACGACCGCCGTTTGGGTTTGTGGTACAAATACAATGACTGCCGAATAACCGTTTGTAGCACCTGAAGACGTACAAATAATGGGCATTCTTTTCTTTTTGAAAATATGCCAACCTTTACCGACATAAGTATATTTGTTGATTTTAGTCCGAAAAAGGGGTTTTTGAGTCTCTTCCCAAAAGTTTTTTTTATCAAAACCATCTATTTTGACTTGTTCCTTCGTAAATGCTAAAAGTTGTTTCATATTGGCACAGCCGCCAACAGCAGGTTTGAAAATATAGGCAACTTGCCAAGGGGCGACGGCTCGTTTTGCCAAATTATAGCCTTGTGCCAAAGGAACTGTCGTTTTATCGGCAAAGGGTTGCCACATAACAGCGGCGTGGGTATTTTCTAAAATTTGACCTAACAAAATAAAATTGAGGTTTGAAAATTGGTACTGTCCTTGCATTCCTTTTGTTGAGTCGTAGTTTTTTAAAAAATTAAAATACTCCCCCTCAGTATAATGGGCATAAGGTTGCTCTTTGTCCTGCTCGGCAGCGCCCCAATCGTCTGTAAATTTTGGTAAACCGCTTGTGTGCGTAATGAGTTGAAGCAATGTTAGTTTATTGCCCAAAGGAAAACGTTGCTCTGGTTTTAGGTAAATATTGACCGTCGAATCGTAATTTAATAAGCCCTGTTTGACGAGGAGATGCACATTTAAGGCGGTAAACGTTTGGGTTAAAGAACCGATTTCAAAGTAAGTGCCTGCTTCGGGTTTCTGTCTATCTGTTTTAGAAATGTGTCCATAAGGAAAAATCCACGTCGAGTCGTGGTCAATGCAGCCGATGATAAGCCCTGTGGTTTTCAAGGAGTCATAGCGGTTTTCGTAAGCAACAGCTCTATCAATTTGGATGCTTAGAAAATGCCCGTTTTGTGCATAAGTTATTGATAATAAAGAAATTAAAAAATTAGAAAGCAATATTAAACGCTTCATTGTCGTTGGTTTTTGTTGATATACTAAGAGGAGCTTTAAAAATACAAATATCCCTTTTCTTATTGAAAATAGGTATATTTTGTATTTGAAAATGCGCTCATTAATTCATTCCTTTGCACATGCGATTACTTTTATTCATAATTTTAGTCATACAATCAGCTCAAACGTTCGCTCAAAATCCGCCGACAACGGCGATTATTCGCGATTTCATTTTTGAAGGTAATCGAAAAACAAAAGCACAAGTTTTGACGAGAGAGTTTACTATTGGTATCGGTGACACCATACCCCTCAGTGAATTGGCGATAAAATTAGAAGAAAATCGCTTGCGGCTTTTGAATACTAATATGTTTAATGATGTCAAAATAAACGTCAAAAATTGGACTTTCGATGATAAAGTGAGCATCGTCATCAGCATTGTCGAGCGTTGGTATTTTTATCCAATTCCTATATTTGAGTTGGCTGACCGTGATTTTAATGTTTGGTGGAAAGAGCAAAACCACGATATACGCCGCTCAAATTATGGTATTCGCTTGACACACAGTAATTTTACTGGCAGAAGAGACCCGCTAACGGCACTTATACAATTCGGTTATACACCCAAATTTTCCCTTAGCTATAGTTTCCCATATCTTGATAAAAAACAAACGACAGGTGCGTTTGTCGATTATTTGTATTCCACCAACCGCGAAATTGGCTACACAACAATTAATAATCGTGTTGTTTTTTACAAAAAATCATTAAAAAGTATATTTACACGTCTGTCTTACTCAGGAGGTATCACCTATGCCCCAGGCTTGTTCGATAAGCATGTCTTATCCTTTGGTTACTCAAAACAAACATTGGACACATCGGTTACAGCCACTTTAAATCGGGATTATTTCCTCGATAGCCGCACCGTTCAAGCCTATTCATGGTTGTCTTACAATTATTCAAACGATACACGGGATTTTAAGCCATACCCCATGAAAGGGCATTTAATGAGCGTAAATGTTCATAAAGCAGGTCTTTTCAAGGAAGACAATGCTCATACACTCAATGTAAGTGCACGTTGGTCGCAATATTTTAAACTGACTAAAAAACTAAGTATCGAAACGATTGCTCGTGGAAAGACGACACTCAATCGGCAAACCCAACCTTATAATTTTCAAAGAGCGATAGGTTATGGGGGTGATTATTTGCGCGGTTACGAGTTGTTTGTGGTAGATGGCTACGATTTTGGTATGTTAAAAAACAGCCTTCGACTTCAGTTGATTGATAAAGATTATGATTTATCCCGCTATATAAAAAATAAGCTGCTGAAAGGTTGGGAAATATTGCCGATTAAAATGTTTTTGAGTGGCAATTTCGATATCGGCTACTCCTATACCCCTCAGTATAAACCCACCAATGATTTCAATAATCGCTTGTTATATGGTGGCGGCATTGGACTTGATTTTTTGGCGTATCATGGTATGCTTTGGCAATTTGAGTACAGTTTTAATCACACAGGTCAAGGCGGTTTTTACTTACATTACCAATCGAATTTTTGATAAAAATTGGGATTCAACCAATTAAAATTGTCCTTTTATTAGATTTGATAAAAAAAAATCTATTTTTAGCCGTCAATTTTAAAATTAAATTCTTTCATCTACCAAATCCAAATTATGGCTGAAACAACAGGGGGCACGAACACAGCCCCTAAATCGAACTCAATGCCGAAGGCGATTCGTTACATCATCGGCAACGAAGCCGCAGAACGCTTCAACTACTATGGTTTACGCGCCATTTTGACCACTTTCATGGTCGCTCAATTTTATAATCCTACGGGCAGTACTGACCCCACAGTCGTGCAACAAGCAGAGGCAACTGCTAATGCAGCCACACACGACTTCGTGGCGATGAGTTATTTGTTACCCCTTTTTGGTGGTATGGTTGCTGACTGGTTTTTGGGAAAATATAAGACAATCCTTTATCTATCAATCGTTTATGTGATTGGCAACTTAACGTTGGCGGCTTCTGTAAACAACGAAGCTATTTTTACATCGGCTTTGATGCTTATTGCTTTAGGTGCAGGAGGCATTAAACCTTGCGTTTCTGCCAATGTGGGCGATCAATTTGACGACTCGAACTCGCATCTATTACCAAAAGCCTTCGATGCTTTTTATGCGTCCATCAATGCAGGTTCAGTTTTGTCCATACTTTTGATTCCATATTTAAAAGCGCATTATCCACCGTCTGTGGCATTTGGTGTACCCGCTATTGCAATGATTATTGCAACGGCTTTTTTTTATGCAGGTCGGAACAAATATATTAGAGTACCGCCTAAGGGAGACAATAACAAATTGGTCATTTTAGTCTCTGCTTTTATGTCTTTGCTTATCAGTTATCTTTATTTTGATAAATATTTGCATCAAGGTACAGGACCTGTGATGTTGGGTTTTGCTATTTTATCTTTAGTTTCGGCATTGGTTTTTAAAAAACAATGGTTTGCAAAGCCCGGGAATTTTGTGGGTATCAACCTTTATGCCCTTACAAAAGGTGGATTTGACTCAGCTGCAAAAGAGTATGGCGAAGGAGTCATTGATGGCATTAAATCCGTTTGGCGCGTCCTTTCAGTCTTTGCATTTGTGCCTTTCTTTTGGGCATTGTGGGACCAAAGCCAATCTGAATGGGTTATTCAAGCGACCAAATGCGACCTACTTTTCATGGGTATTCAATGGCAAGCGGAGCAAATTTCATTTGTCAATGCGGCATTTATCTTAATATTTATTCCTATTTTTTCATTTGGGATATATCCTGCGCTCGAAAAAATAGGCATCAAAGCCACGCCATTACGTAGAATCGGTGCGGGATTAGTGTTAACTGCCTTGTCATTTGTCGTTATTGCTATCATTCAAACATGGATTGATGCAGGCGAAACACCGAACATCGGTTGGCAAATATTAGCCTTTGTGATTTTAACGGCGGGTGAAGTTCTTATTTCAATTACGTGTTTGGAATATGCCTATACGCAATCACCGCCTTCGATGAAATCTACCATCATGGCTTGTTACTTAGTTTCAGTCACATTGGGCAATGTATTGGTTTCTGTTATTCAAAATAACATCAAATCAGGTGGCTTTTTTGCACAATTTGAAGGCGCAAAATTCTTCTGGCTCTTTACAGGTATTTGCGCTGCAACGGCTGTTGTCTTTATGTTTGTGTCTCCACACATCAAAGAGAAAAGCTATATTGGTGTGAATATGGAAAAATAGAAACGATAAACACTATGTTAGGGGAACTTGTTGTACGACATAAAGTTAGGTATAACAAACGACAAAAAGATTTGTGGTTTTAGTTCTTTGACATAACAGATAAATCAAGAAT
>JAYTUR010000684.1:0-1292 GCA_043744475.1 Saprospiraceae bacterium
ATCGCTTTCAATGTCACCTTTCTTGTTGAACATCAATGGTTTACGTACATGATAAATACCTAAATTATTTATACCATCTTTTAAAAGCTCAGAAGGCGATAAATGAATGGCTTCACTCAATTTTAATCTATCCTTTTTGGCTAAATCAAAAAGAGCCAATTGAATGGCTTCGATAGCTGCCGTAAAATGTTTTATTGGAAACACAAAATCATCAGTTGGCAAACGCAAAAGAGCATAAAAATCGAAAGAGTCATTGTTCGTTCTTAAGATGTTAAAAGCCGTAAAAGCGACGACATGAGAACTTAACACGATATTTTCACGATGAAAACGGTCAACAATACGGTCCGCTAATAATTTTGTGTATTCCGCTTCGCGTTGCAGGTCGGTTTTAATACTCCCCTCAGTATTGAAGTAGTCGCTGATATTGAGCTTATTATCACGGGTATCGAAACTCGTTCCTTCTGCATCTACAAAATTGCCCATAATGTCCATAGGTTTGCCAAATGATAAAATAATATCCGATTTTTTAGCGAAAAACTGCCAAATAAACTTCAGCCATTCGCGGATAGAATTACCTGTGGCACGACCTGCAATGTATTTTTCTTTTCCTGTAATTTGAAGATGTTGCCGAATCAAAAATGGTGCTTCAAGGACAAAATGGTAGCTCATAACAAGCGGCACGATGAAAACTTTCGTCGGTTCGCTTTTTGTCTTCGTTGCCTGTTGATTGTTAAATTGTTGACACAGAACACGTTGCGCTTCAACGGCTGTGCCGAGCAAACCCATTTTCAAGCGGGTTTCAATCAAACCATTCCTTGAACGGGTACCGCCGGGGAAAAACAGTGTATTCGTCCCGCGCACGATGGACAACATGGACATTGTTTTCAATGTTTCGAGGTAAATTGGATTCTTTTTTCGTCTGTCGAGACGATAAGCACCCAACCGATTCATAAAAAAAGCAGCCGCACCAGAGTTGTAGAGGTTCAAACCCGCGCCATAACTAAACGAAGGTAAACCTACAAATTGGTCCATCGCAAAGCCCACAAGTATCGAATCAATATTGCTAAAATGGGTTGGAACGACAATCACAACGCCTTTTAAATGCTGCGGCAGAACGTTGGTGGCGTTTTTTAAGCTCTCGCAATCGTTTACATCAACGTATTCAAGTATATGGTGAAACAGATTCTATAAGGTCTTTGATGAAAAAAGGCGTTGTGATTGTCGTTCCAACCCATTTTAGCAATATTGATTCGATACTTGTGGGCTTTGCGATGGACCAATTTGTAGGTTTA
>JAYTUR010000685.1:0-1291 GCA_043744475.1 Saprospiraceae bacterium
TTATTGAAACTTTATACTGAGGGGGTGGTTTTAATTTAGCTCTTGCCTTTTTTTACTACTTTTGCCGCATGGCAACATCATTTAAACCACGGACAGCCTACTTACTCATAGGCTCAAACAAAGGCGATAGAAAAGCCTTCCTCGCGCAAGCGGTTGAAAAAATAAACCGCATGGCGGGTCGCGTGACAAGCAAGTCGCATCTTTACGAAACTCAGGCATGGGGCGTGACGAATCAATCAGACTTTATCAATCAAGCAATTGCGGTCGAGACATCGCTTAATCCACTGAAACTTTTAGAGCAAATTCTCAAAATCGAGAACGAAATGGGTCGTGAGCGTACCACAAAATGGGCAGAACGGACGATTGACATTGACATTTTGCTCTATGACAATTTCGTGGTCAAAGAACCCAATTTGGTTATTCCGCATCCCGAATTGCCTAATCGCAATTTCGCGCTCATTCCACTTATGGAAATTGCGGGCGAGGTCGAGCATCCTATTATGCACTTGACGATTGAAGATATTTATATGGATAGCAAAGACCCGTTGGACGTTTTTATGTTGGATTAAGGCGGTGATACGACATTTAGGAAACTTTTAAAATTTCCTAAATGTGTAAATACGTTGAAAACAATCACTTAACTTACTTTTAGATTTCGATGACCAACGCTCAACGCTCCACTTTACCCTATAATTTCATTGCTATAGAAGGCAATATTGGCGCAGGTAAAACGACTTTTTGCGAGTTGTTGTCGCGTGATTTTAACTGCCGTTTGATACTCGAACAGTTTACGGACAATCCGTTTCTGCCTCTTTTTTATGAGCAACCTGAACGGTATGCTTTTCCCGTTGAATTGTTTTTTATGACAGAACGGCATAAGCAGTTGCAAACTACTTTTTCGGCAGGTGCTGACCTTTTTACCCCCCTCAGTATAGCGGACTATTTTTTTCTAAAAACCTTGCTTTTTGCTAAAAACAATTTGAATGAGGCTGAATTTCGCTTATTTCAACGCCTTTTTGAGGTCTTAAATGCGACATTTCCGAAGCCTGATTTATTGGTTTATCTGCACCGTAGCGTTGAAGATGTGATGCAAAACATACGCAAACGTGGGCGGAATTTTGAAACGGATATTTCTGCCGAATATCTAACAGGCATCCAAAATGTCTATTTTGAATATTTCAGGACAGAGAGAGAATTGCCTATTTTGATTATTGACGTTGAAGGTATTGATTACTTAAACGATGAGATAGCATATCAAAAGCTTGTGACGCTTTTACATGACAAATATGAG
>JAYTUR010000686.1:0-4973 GCA_043744475.1 Saprospiraceae bacterium
TGGGTTTTGAATGGTGCTAAAAACTGGATCACGCATGGCAAATCAGGTCAAGTTGCTGTCGTTTTAGCACGTACTGGAGAACTTTTGGATTCGCATGGCATCACAACCTTTGTCGTTGAACGCGGTACAAAAGGTTTTTCGGCGGGTAAAAAAGAGAATAAATTGGGTATGCGCGCCAGCGAAACGGCGGAAATGATATTCGATAATTGCCGCATCCACAAGAGTCAAATACTGGGAGAATTGGGCGAAGGCTTCAAACAAGCGATGAAAATATTGGACGGTGGGCGCATTTCGATTGCCTCTTTGTCCCTCGGTATTGCCAAAGGTGCTTACGAAGCGGCGGTGAAGTACGCTAAAGAACGGCATCAATTTGGTCAACCGATTGCCAACTTTCAAGCCATTTCATTCAAATTAGCAGATATGGCGACGCGTATTGAAGCGGCAGAGTTATTGACGCGTCAAGCTGCTGATTTGAAAAATGCGAACAAAAGAATGACGAAAGAATCAGCGATGGCTAAATATTATGCTTCAGAAGTCGCAGTTTGGGCATCTACGGAGGCCGTTCAAATCTTTGGCGGCTATGGTTATACAAAGGACTTTCCTGTTGAAAAATTTTACCGCGATTCAAAATTGTGTACGATTGGCGAAGGGACGAGTGAGATTCAAAAACTTGTTATTTCGAGGGAAATACTGAGGGGGTAAATATCTCTAAGTATTTTGCTCAATAGTCTTAAAAATATAAAAAGGCGTTACTCATTAAGTTAGGTAACGCCTTTTTTATTTTCACGTGTTCCCTCCTTTTCTGAAAGCGGCTTTAGTATCATCAAAATGGTGATTAGCGATTTGTTTTAACAGTGGTATGGAATCTTGAAAATAAAATTTAATTTGGCTAACAAAGGCTTATTAAAAATAAAGACTAATAAACATAAACAAATTGAAAAATAATTTTTAAATTTACGCTGTTGTAAAATGATTTTTGAATGAAAACAATCCCGCCTTTCCAATTTTATTGTTATTAATTGCCGCTTGAGTTCTTGTTTTAATCTCCTTTTAAGTAATATTGATTTTCTATTATCTGTAAATAGATAAGCCCCCTACTACATTATATATTAATTGTTTTTTTGACACTTATATTATTTAAAACTCAATATCTACTCATTTCTTCACTCTTTCAATTAATCATTTTGATGAAAACTGTATTTTTTTCAAATCGCACTTTTTCCATTTTGAAACTTTGCTCTCTTGTCGTGGGGCTATTATTAAGTTTCAATGGTTTTGCACAAACACAAATTAGGGGCAAAGTGGTCGCTGCGACAGACCAAATAGCTTTGCCCGGTGTCTCGGTTCTTGTAAAAGGAACGACGACTGGCACGGTCACGAACATTGATGGCGCTTACGCGCTCAATGTGCCCAAAGACGCGACATTAGTTTTCAGTTTCGTGGGTTTTGCAACCAAAGAAGTCGCAGTTGGCAACCAAGTCAATGTTGATGTCAACTTATCAGAAGAAGATGCGGCGCTCAGTGAAGTCGTTGTCACAGCTTTGGGTATCAAAAAATCCGCTAAAAAATTGGGCTATTCAACCTCAACAGTTGCAGCGGAACAATTAACCGAAAATCGCACACCAAATTTTATCAATGCTTTGTCGGGTAAAATTGCAGGGGTGAATATTTCGGGATTGGGTACAGGTCCAGCAGGGACTTCAAAAATCAGAATTAGAGGCCAGTCTTCTATTTCTGGACAAAACAACCCGTTGATTGTTGTGAATGGTGTACCTATTGACAATACCAATTTTGGCACAAATCCCGGTAATGCAAGTGCGGATAACTCTATCGGTGTGCGCGGCGGAGGCAATACCTCGGACGGTGGCGATGGTCTATCGAGTATCAATCCCGATGATATTGAAAGTATGACGGTACTAAAAGGTGCAACTGCTGCCGCTTTGTACGGTTCGCGCGCAAAGGATGGGGTTATTATGATTACGACTAAATCGAAAGGCGATACCAAAGGCGGCATTGGTGTGACATACAACACCAACTTTACGAATGAAACGCCTTTGGATTATACAGATTATCAGTACGAATATGGACAAGGTGAAAATGGTGTTAGACCTCAAGCGGCCAATCCAACTTCGGGGCAATGGTCATTTGGTGAGAAGTTTCAACCGGGTATGACCCAAGTGCTTTTTGATGGGGTTACTGCGCCGTATCAACCCGTTTATAACCGTATTCGCTCATTTTTTAGGGATGGTCAAAACTTTACGAATACCATTTCTCTTTCAACAGCGAGCGATAAAGGGGGCATGAATTTGTCTTTTTCCAATATGGATAATAAAGGTATTGTACCGAACAATACATTCAATCGGAAAACCATTAATCTCGGTTTTGCTTATGATTTATCTAAAAAAATTAGTTTTGCAGGTAATATCAATTATTCAAACGAAGTTAATAAAAATCCTCCGAATATTGCCAATCAAGACAATTCTATCCCAACGGCTTTGTACAATATGGCGAATTCGATGCCACTTGATTTATTAGACCAAAAGAAATACAACGCGGCAGGGAATGAGTTTATCTATTCACGGTTTCAAAATCGGACAAATCCTTACTTTACTTTAGCTGAACAATTCCAAACGATTCGTAGAGATAGGGTTTTTGGCAATCTTTCCGTCAAATACAATATTTTGCCGTGGCTTTATGTACAGGGACGGGTTGGACAAGATTATTGGTCTCGCGACCAAGATTATAACAATTTCCCAACAGGACAAGCATCTTTGGCGGCTGCGCCTGCTGGGTTTGTGAATGGTACTTATACCCAAGACTCTCGACGTTTTAGAGAAACTAATGCCGACATCTTAGTTTCAGCATCCAAAACTTTTGGCGATTTTGGCATTGATTTGACGGCAGGTGGCAATCAAATGTATCGTCGTTCGGATTTGAATTCTGTTCAAGTGCAAGATTTTGTTGTGCGCGGTTTATACACCGTCATGAATGGTCGTGTTAAAGACCCTCTTTATGGTTTATCAGAACGGGCGGTTAATTCGGTCTATGGTTCGGGTGAGTTTTCATACAAAAACTTTTTGTACCTGAATGCAACAGTTCGGAATGATTGGTTTTCGACATTATCACCCGCAAACCGCAGTATTTTATACCCCTCAGTATCTTTGAGTTATGTGTTATCAGAGTCCTTCGCCAACTTACCGACTTGGTTGCGTTTTGCTAAAATCAGAGCCGCTTATGCGGAAGTAGGCAGTGATACAGACGTACCACCTTACTCGAACAACTTATTTTATGGTGTCAACGCCAACCTTTTAGCTAATCCTGCGGGTGCTTTGCAACCTGTGGGCGGTTCTTCGGGAACGACTTTGCCAAATCCTAATTTGAAACCGATGCGGGCTTCTGAAAAAGAAGTAGGTTTTGAATTAAAACTATTCAACAGTCGCGTTAATATTGATTTTGCAGCTTATCAAAAATTGACAATGGATCAAATCGTGTCCGCACAAATTTCAGACGCTTCAGGTTTTGTCAATACATTGATTAACAGTGGTAAAAGCCAAACGAATGGTCTTGAAATGCTTATCAATTTAGTACCCGTCAAGAAGCGCAACTTCCAATGGGATTTAACATTCAATGGTTCTTACAATATTACAAAAGTATTGAGTTTATTGACAGATAAAGCTGGCGAACGCATCACCGTCGGCACGCACGTTTTCAACGGTGAATTGCGCCAAGTTGTTGGTCAAGAAATGGGTCAAATTTATGGCTTTGGTTACAAACGCGATGCAGCTGGGAAAATCGTTTTTGGCGCAAATGGTATTGCGACACGGACGGCGGACTTGATTTCATTTGGCAGTGCTTTGCCCAAATGGGTCGGTGGTATCAACAATGGATTTCGGTATAAAGATTTCTCATTGTCTTTCTTGATTGATTTCAAATTGGGCAACAAAATGTTGTCGGGCACAAACTTCAACTTAGTGCGCCATGGTTTACATAAAATGACCCTTCCTGGGCGTGACCAAGGCGGTATTATTGGCGATGGCGTGAATGCTGCGGGTGAAGTTAATACAGTCAAGGCAAACCCACAGGATTATTGGTCAGTTGTCCGTTCGTTGGCTTTGATTGAGCCGATTGTCTATAATGGTGGCTATTGGAAATTGCGCCAAATCACAGCAGGATACGATATGACACGGTTCATTCCAAAAGGCTGGCCAGTAAAAAGCGCAAAACTCAGCTTCGTAGCGAATAATGTCCTTTTGCTAAAAAAATGGATAGATAATATTGACCCAGAAACATTTGGTTATTCATCGGATAACCTTGTGGGCATGGAATCAACGGGGTTGCCTTCTACGCGGAGTATGGGCTTTAATTTGAATATCAAATTTTAGCGCACAACTTTCCAAGAGTTTCAAACTCTTGGAAAGTTTGGGAATGGGTTTTACCCCCCTCAGTATTTTTAAGGTTTTAACAACAATGTTTAATTTAAAAAGCAATTTATCAATGAAGAATATATTTAAACAGCTCATGCTTTCATCCGTCTTTATCATAGTAGGCGGCTTTTTTACAGGTTGCGACAAAGGTTTTGACGACCTTAATATCAATAAAATAGCAGCAACTGCTATTAATCCTGTTTTCACGCTGAATAATGCGACCATCAATTCGTCGTTTGCCACATCAACGATTCATTATGAAACGGGTATTGTGCAACAGATGGTTACGCCGAATTCAGGCGTTTTGACGGGCGCGAATTTCAACCAAGACAACCGCGACAATACGGTTCAATCGTGGCAAAAGTATTATCGGACGGTTATCAGAAATACGCAAGACGTAATTAGCCAAAGCGCAACCTTGCCGACGCGGACAAACCTTGTCAATATGGCGCGAATTCTTCAAGCCTATGCGTTTATGGTTTTGACCGATTCCTATGGTGATGTACCTTACACAGAGGCAGCAAAAGGTTACACAGACCAATTGTTTTT
>JAYTUR010000687.1:0-4966 GCA_043744475.1 Saprospiraceae bacterium
GACACAAGGCGAAACCGAATCCAACAGCCGTTGGTTTCCAACTTTCGACAAGCCGAACGAAAAAATGACCAGCGAAATCTATATGACCGTTGAAGATAAATTCAAAACATTGAGCAATGGGTTGTTGAAAGATTCGAAGAAAAATGCCGATGGTTCGCGTACAGACCATTGGGTGATGGATTTGCCCCATGCACCTTATCTCGTGATGATGGCAGCGGGTGAATTTGCTGTGGTCACAGAAAAATGGCAAGGCAAAGACATTATGTATTACGTTGAGCCGAAATACGAGAAGTATGCAAAGACGATTTATAAAAATGTACCGGAAATCCTCACGTTTTACTCTGAAAGACTGGGGGTAAAATATCCGTGGCAGAAGTTGGCGCACATCACCGTGCGTGATTATGTATCAGGAGCGATGGAAAACACAACTGCCATCGTCTATGGTGAGTTTATGAACGGTACAGAACGTGAATTGATAGACAAAGATTACAACGAAATCGTCGTAGCACATGAAATGTTCCACCATTGGTTCGGTGATTTGGTCACGGCTGAAAGTTGGTCGAACTTAACCGTCAATGAATCGTTCGCAGACTTCTCTGAAGGGCTTTGGTTGGAACATAAATACGGCATGGACGCTGGTGATTACCACCGTCGCGAAGCCATGGACGGTTATTTTGGACAAGCCGAGCAAAATGTCCACAATTTGGTGGACTTCAAATTCACTAACCGTGAAGCCATGTTTGATGCGCACTCCTATAATAAAGGTGGCGGCATCTTGCACATGATGCGCAGCTACTTAGGCGATGATGCTTTTTTCGCAGGTTTGCAAAAATATCTCACAGACAACCAATTCAAAACAGGCGAAGCGCATCAATTGCGTTTCGCTATGGAAGAAGTGAGTGGACAAGACCTAAACTGGTTTTTCAATCAATGGTACTACGCCTCTGGTCATCCGCAGCTTGACATCAGCTATGAATACGATGAAACGGCGAAAAAAGTCACTATGACGGTTGAGCAAAAACAGGAAATGAAAGACGGTACGCCCGCCATTTTTGACCTACCCCTCAGTGTGGACATCTATCAAGCGGCAGGACAAGCGGCAAAGCGTGAAAAAATCCGCATCACCAAACGCAAACAAACGTTCACCTTCGATGCACCCACAAAACCCGCTTTGGTGGACTTCGACGGCGACCGTATGTTACTCGCACAGAAAACGGACAACCACACCGAAGAAGAATTTATCTTCATGTACAACAATGCACCGCGTTACTTAGCGCGCATCGAAGCGATTGAAGACTTACGTCAAAGTAGCACAAAAGAAGCGCAAGCAACATTGAAAAAAGCATTGGACGACAAATATTGGGCAATTCGCGAAGCCGCCATTCAAGGCTATCGCATCAAAGAGGACCCCTCAGTATTGGACAAAATTGCGATGATGGCGGAAAAAGATACGCGGTCAACAACGCGTTCGGCGGCGTTGGCAAAATTAGCGGCAACGAAAGACGCTAAATGGGCAACGACTTATCGCAATATTTTGGACAAAGAACCCGCCTACCCCGTCATCTCATCAGCTTTGCAAGCCTTGTACAAAGTGGATTCTGACGCAGCATTGATCGCTGCTAAAAAGTATGAAAACGACGAAAACAGCGACTTAGTCAACGGTGTCGGCTCTATTTATGCCGAAAATCCGAAACCAGAACAAATTGACTTCTTCGAACGCAGCATTACTAAGATTGATGGTTTGCCAAGCATCGGCTTTTTAGGCAATTATGTCAAAGTATTAGACAAATTGAAAACACCTGATGCGGATGTCCTTGCTAAAATGGGCAAACTTAAGGATATTGCTACCAATCAAACACAATCACCGTGGCGGCGTTTCGCTTGTACCAAAGCTATCAGCGATGTACGCAAAACATTCAAAGGTAAAGCAGGTTCGGGCTACACCGATTTGTTGAATATGCTTACAGAAATCGTCTCGAAAGAGAAAAATGAGCAACTGAAAACGATTTTCTCCCAGATGTTGACACCTTGATAGTCGGTAACGATATATTTTTAGTAAAGGGAAGCCCATTCATTTAGGCTTCCTTTTACTTTTTTATAAAACTAAAATCATGTCTTGTAATGACAATTATCATTTATCTATCTTCAAAAAAAATACTTTTGGAAGTATAAACAAGACGCATTAAATGAAAAATCTAATGAAAAAAAAGAACATAGCTTATATCGCCACCTTCATAATCATACTCGTTGGCATACAATACAACGAATCATTTTAGTTCCGCAATAATTATCAGAGTGCAAACAAGTTAATATCAATGCCAGGCACAATTGTTATGATACAAGATTCAAGGCATTATTTTTTCTACCCGTGTTTTGCTTTCAATTTCCAAGCATTTCCTTGTACCTTGCTTTCTGTTCCCAACCGTTTTTTTTGACTTTATATTTTCCAACACTTAGAAACTGTTTTAAAACCTACTTCTACTGTTTCTCGCTTTGCTCGAAAAGCGTACTTTAAAGTTTTTTTTAGAGCGAAGCAAAAAACAGTGAATAATTGTATGTTTTTAGTTTTAAAACAGTTTCTTAGTCTTTAAAAGATAGAGAACCCTTTTTATATTTATCACGCCTATTGCGAACTTCGACGATGTTAGCAAAGTCTTTTATTTATCAATTTTAGAATGAATCAAACCATGCGAATCATTACAATTTTATTTCTTTTATGCCTAAATCAGCTTGTTTTGGCTCAAAAAGCACCTGATTTCTTAAGCAATAATTCAACTGAATGGGTCGAAACCACCTTGAAAAACATGACGATTGATGAAAAAATCGGTCAGTTGTTTATGCCACGCGGCAATTACAGCGGCAAAGGTTACGACCCTGAAAAACTACAAAAATGGGTTAAAGAATATCACCTCGGCGGCATTGCGTTTTTTGCGGGGCAGCCTTCAGTACAAGCCCAAATTGTCAATGATTTACAAGCGAGTTCTAAGATTCCGTTGTTAATCGGTATGGATTTCGAGTGGGGTTTGGCGATGCGGCTCGATAGTACGGTGCGTTTTCCGTACCAAATGGCATTGGGCGCGATGCCTCAAAATGAAGCATTGATAGAAGAAATGGGCAAGGAAGTGGGGCGGCAATGTAATCGTATGGGTGTTCATGTCAACTACGCGCCTGTGGTGGATGTGAATAATAATCCTAATAACCCCGTCATCAATTTTCGCTCTTTTGGCGAAGATAAAATGAATGTGACCCGCAAAGCACTCGCTTATATGCGCGGTATGCAAAACCAAAAACTCATCACCACGGCTAAACATTTCCCCGGGCATGGCGATACGGGCGTGGACTCTCATTATGATTTGCCGTTGATTGCACATGATAAAACACGTTTGGATAATATTGAATTATACCCCTTTAAAACATTGATTAACAATGGTTTAAATGGTATTATGACCGCACATTTGAGTATTCCTGCTTTGGATTCTACTAAGAATTTAGCGTCAACGATGTCGCCTAAAATCATTACAGACTTGTTGCAAAAGGAGTTGAATTTCAAAGGTTTGATTTTTACCGATGCGATGGATATGCAAGGGGCTGTGAAATATTTTCCAAATGGCGAAGCGATTGTGAAGGCAATTTTGGCGGGTAATGATGTCATTGAAACTTTTGAAGACGTGCCAACAGCGTTTAAAGCCGTAAAAGATGCGTTTAACAAAGGCTTATTGACCGAAAAAGACCTCGATAATCATGTTCGCAAAATTTTGATGGCGAAGTCATGGGTCGGTTTGGACAAATATAAACCCATAAAAATTGAAGGTTTGGTGCAAGACCTCAATACCATTCAATCCGATTTGCTGAATCGCCAAATGACTGAGGGGTCGTTGACGCTCATTAAAAATGAGAATGCGGCGTTGCCGATTAAAGATTTAACGCAAAAAATTGCTGTTGTCTCCATTGATGCGGCTGAATTGACGGCTTTTCAGAAAATGGCGCAGAATTATACGACGGTGACACCTTATAATGTACCGTCCAATGCGTCTGATTCGCTTATCCAACAAGTTGTCAACAATGCAAAGGATTTTGACCTCATTATAATAGGGGTGCATCTTCAAAATGTGCGTCCGGGTGCGCAATACGGCATCACAAACAGCAACCAAAAAGCATTGAGTATGTTGACTCAAACGGGTAAAGCGGTGATGGTCATTTTCGGCAATCCTTACTCGATGGACAAATTACAAGGCATTTCTGAAGCAAAAGGCGTTGTTATGGCGTATCAATTGACCAATTATGCAGAAGAAGCGGCAGCCCAAGCCGTTTTTGGTGCGATTCCGATGGAAGGGCGGTTGCCTGTAACGGTCAACAATAATTTTCCTTTAGGCATGGGTATTTCTACGAAAGCCATGGGGCGTTTGGCGTATGGTATTCCCGAAATGGTCGGTATTGATAGCCGTTTGTTGATTCGACAAGTTGATTCTGTTGTCAATTTGGGTTTGCGAGAAAAAGCTTATCCGGGTGCAGTTGTTCAAATTGCGAAAGATGGTCGTGTTATTTATCAAAAAAATTATGGTTATCACACCTACGAAGCCGCGGAAAAAAACACCCCCTCAGTTTCAGCGTCTAAAATCAATTATCAAGCGAATAACAAAAATGACGTGATGGATGAAAAAGTGCGTACCAATTTTGATGAAGGTTTTAAAGGCAAATTAGCTGATAAGTCTAATAAAAATACGGAAGGTGTGGTCAAAATGACCGATTTATATGATTTGGCTTCGGTAACAAAAATCTCAACATCGGCTTTGGCGCTCATGCAATTAATGTCTGAAAACAAATTTGATGTGGACAAAACATTTGCCGATTATTATCCAGATTTTAAGAATTCAAACAAAGCCAATTTGCTTTTTAGAGATATGCTGACGCATAAAGCAGGATTAAAAGCATGGATTCCGTTTTGGACTGAATTAATTGACTCTGT
>JAYTUR010000688.1:0-4939 GCA_043744475.1 Saprospiraceae bacterium
CCGTTGGATTGATGTTTACGCCGACGGGTGAAAAAGGTTTGGTTCGCTTGACAGGTGCGATTGAAAACGGCAATATGTCAGGTCGTGGTCAACTCATAGACGGTACTTGGGTAAATTGGAAAGCGGATTTCAAAAGTGGTGCAACAGATGATGAGAAAAAAACACCCCCCTCAGTATCAACCTCTGTTGGAGACGTAATTTATCCATTTATCGCCTTCGGTAAAAAGGATTTGCCCAAGGCAGAACGGACAATTTTTAAAAATGCAACGGTTTGGACAAACGAAACGGAAGGCAATTTAGAGAATACAGATGTACTTATTGAAGGTGGAAAAATCCTTCAAATGGGTAAAAATATATCTGCTTCAAACGCTAAAACGGTTGATGCCACTGGTAAATTCTTGACGGCTGGTATTATTGACGAACATTCACATATCGCAGTGGCACGGGGTGTCAACGAGGCGGCTCAATCGAGTACGGCAGAAGTACGGATTGCAGATGTTATTAATTCTGACGATATTAATATTTATCGTCAACTCGCAGGTGGCGTCACTTCAAGCCACATTTTACACGGTTCTGCCAATGCGATTGGTGGTCAAACGCAGTTGATAAAGTTGCGTTTTGGCTACGAACCTGAAAAAATGAAGTTTGACAACTGGCCTGGTTTTATCAAATTTGCCCTTGGCGAAAACGTCAAAAGAGCGAATGGCGATGCTGTTTCTATACGTTTTCCATTAACACGTATGGGCGTTGAGCAAGTTTTTGACGACCATTTTACAAGAGCAAAAGAGTATCTCGCAGCGCTAAAATCAGGCAAATTGGTTCGACGTGACCTTGAATTGGAGGCTTTGGGCGAAATTTTGGAAGGTAAACGCCACATCACTTGCCACAGCTATGTGCAATCTGAAATTAATATGCTGTTGACAACGGCTGACAGGCATGGTTTCAAAGTCAACACCTTTACACATATATTAGAAGGCTACAAAGTGGCGGACAAAATGGCGAAACACGGCGCAGCAGGTGCAGGTTTTGCGGATTGGTGGGATTACAAATACGAAGTATATGATGCGATTCCACAAAATGCAAAACTGATGCAAGACGCAGGTGTGTTGTCAACCATAAACTCTGACGATGCAGAAATGGCGCGCCGGCTCAATCAAGAAGCTGCAAAATCGGTCATGTATGCAGGTATGGATGAGGTAGCTGCTTGGAAACTGGTGACATTGAACCCCGCAAAGACACTACGGGTTGACAGTCGGGTGGGTTCAGTTAAAGTCGGTAAAGATGCCGACTTGGTTTTATGGTCAGCTAACCCCCTCAGTATTTATGCCAAAGCAGAACAAACTTATGTGGATGGTGCTAAGTTTTTTGACCGTGAAGAAGACTTGACAATGCAAGACGAAGTGCGTAAAGAACGCGCTCGGTTGATTCAAAAAGTCCTTGCGGCTAAGAAAAGTGGTGCGCCGACACAAGCCGTTCAAAGACGCGGACAACGGCTTTATGATTGTGAAGACGACGATGATGAAATGCACTAAGGAATTTGAATTTTTCAAATTATAAAAGTTCAATTAATTGATTATCAATTATTTAATCGTCGTTTTAATCAAAAATTTTAAATAAAAAGAAATGAAAAAACTAATCATATTATGCGTTTTGATTCAAGTATTTAATGTTTCTGCCTCGGCTCAAACATTACCGTTGCCCGCAGAAAAGCAGTCAGAACCGATATTAATCATGAATGCGACTGCGCATCTGGGTAATGGCAAAGTCATTGAAAACGCTGTTGTTGGTTTTGAATTTGGCATCATCACCCTCATTGCCGATTCTAAAGGTCTAAAGGTGGATATGTCAAAATATAAAAAAGTCATCAATGCCCAAGGTAAGCACGTCTATCCAGGCTTTATTTCGATGAACACTGATTTGGGTTTGGTCGAAATCGGTGCTGTTCGTCAAACCGTTGACCATACAGAAATTGGCGATATGAATCCCTCCGTACGCAGCATAGTAGCATACAATACCGACTCGCAAGTGCCGCCAACGGTGCGCTCAAATGGCATTTTGCTGGCGCAAATAACGCCCAATGGTGGCATTATTTCAGGGCAATCATCTGTCGTTGAACTCGATGGTTGGAACTGGGAAGATGCGGCTTATAAGTTTGACGAAGGCATTCATGTGAGTTTTCCATCCTTGTTTTCAGGTGGTTTTGATTTTATGTCTGGTACTTTTGCACAGCGTAAAAATGAAAATTTTACAAAACAAATAACTGACCTCGAACAGTTTTTTAGCGAAGCCAAAGCCTATGCTGAAAAAGGCGTTGTATCGGCTAAAAACCTAAAATTTGAAGCGATGCGCGACCTTTTTTCTCAGAAAAAGACGCTTTATATCAGAGCGAACTTAGCAAAGGAAATTACAGAGGGGGTACTTTTTGGCAAAAAATATGGTTGCAAAACGGTCATCGTCGGCGGTAAAGACGCTTATTTGGTGGCTGACATTTTGAAAAACAACAATGTTTCCGTCATTTTAGATGAAACACAAGCCCTTCCTGCACGCACTGACGACGATATTGACCAACCGTTTAAAAGCCCTGCGATGTTGAAAAAAGCAGGTGTCAATTTTTGTTTATCCGTCAATGGCAATTGGCAACAACGCAATTTGCCACTTATGGCAGGACAAGCCGTTGCTTTTGGTTTGGCTTATGAATATGCGGTTGCTGCTGTAACTTCTATACCCGCAAAAATGCTCGGTATTGACAGAACGGTTGGAACACTTGAAGCTGCAAAGGACGCAACCCTCATTATTACAGAGGGGGATGTTTTTGATATGCGTACCTCAAAAGTCACCCATGCGTTTATTCGTGGTAAGGAAATTGACTTAAATAACAAGCAAAAAGACCTTTATCGGCGTTTTAAAACGAAATATGAGCGTATGGGTAAGTAAATTATTTTGTTATGAAATATAAAAAAGAGGTTGTCTAACAAGTCTATTTCTGACTTTTTGGACAGCCTCTTTTAATTTACGCAGCAACTTTAATAGTATGCGTTAATGCACGACCACATGTTGATACACTACCACTTAGTACCGCTATCTCACTGGCGAGTGAATCAGCGAAAATGCCGTCGCTTTTATTCGAGGTGTCCTGTTTTCCTTTTGTGTAAAAACTCGTTGCTGTAGTATGTATCACATTAACTACCCCTCAGTATTTTTAAGAGAAAGCAACCCAATAAGCAAAATCAGCGTGCAGTAAATAAGATTTTTTAATAAAAACTTATGAAATGAATAGAAAAGATTTCCTTAAAGGCATTGGTTTGGCAGGTGTCGGAACAGCTTTATCGCCACAACAAATCCTCGCGAATACGCAAAAAAGCGTTGGCGGTCCGTTGGCCTGTACGCTTATTCCTTCTGAAACAGAAGGCCCTTTCCCCTTAGATTTGACCGAAAATGCTACGTTTTTTCGCAAAGCTGTCAATGAAACGAAAACAGGAGTGGTTCTGAACGTCAAACTCCGTATCATCGGCTCGAACAACTGCTTACCGATGAAAAACGTCCGCGTCAATATTTGGCATTGCGACAAAGACGGCGTTTATTCGGGTTATAGCAACAGCATGAATGCGGGAATAATTGGCTCAACCTACTGTCGCGGCTATCAATTTACGGACAACGATGGTGTCGCATCATTTACAACGATTTTTCCAGGGTGGTATTCAGGTCGTGTGTGCCATATTCACTTCAAGGTGACGGTCAGTACGTCTTATGCAGCTGTTTCGCAATTGACTTTTCCAGTTGCTGAAAAAAATGCGCTTTATAGAGCCAATTCGGCTTTATACACAAAAGGAGCTGACCCTCAATCTATTACGACTGACAATATTTTTTCGGATGGTTATACTTTACAATTGGCGACGTTAACACAAAATGCAGCGGGCGGTTATGATACTTTCTTAGAAGTGACGGTCAATGGCACGGGTACAACAGGCATCGGGCATATTGAAAAAGAGAATGCCAAGAAGTTCCGTTTGGGACAAAATTTTCCAAATCCATTTGACAATCAAACAGTTATCCCTTTCAAACTCATCAATACGAGCGATGTAAAAATAGATTTGTATGACCTCAACGGTCGTAATGTCGCAACGATACTCAATAAAAAATTAGATACTGGCGACCATCAATGCCCTGTCAATCTTGAACAGTTGGCGTTGCCAGTTGCCAACTATGCTTATCAAATTGAGGTGACTAATAACGATGGGACGTTCAAAGATGTGAAGATGATGACCGTCATATAAATGGCATCGCCGAGGTTTAAATACCTCGCCGATGTTTTTTTCTGTATCAAACTTTTTTTATTCGATTCTTCCCTTCTTCAGTCATTGCAAACGAGCGCATCATCGTTTTGATAAACCCAACACGCCGAAAACGTAAAGCCGACCAATCGTCGTCAATAGCAACTTGCCGAACGGGTTCAAAACCCAATTCACCGAGCCGTGTCCAACCATTGTCACGGTTAAAATCGCATTTATACCGCTTCGATGTGCCTTTCGGATACGCAATCCATATCACAGCGTCCCCCTCAGTATTTTCAGCAATTAAATCGGCGGCGGCATTGACTTCTGCTTGTTTTTTGCAAAAAGCAATGGTAAAATCTGCTTTTTCAACAGTTTCAAAAGTGTTATGCACTTCGGCAAGTAACATAAATTCAGCAGCAATATTGCCTAAATCGTCAGGCAAATTGAGCAAAACGACTTGTTTATGCTCTTTGAAATTGAGTTTTTTTAAGAGTGAATTCATTGTCTTTTTAAGAATTTAGAAAAAATATTTTGCTAAATTTTATTTTACAATAAATTGATTTTACAAAGCATTCAGCATTCAGCATTCAGCATTCAGCATTCAGCATTAAAATATTCAACGTGAGTTCGGAGATATTACTGGCTCTTTTTCGCTGCGCTCAAAA